>JBLIDR010000083.1:0-7000 GCA_047632655.1 Francisellaceae bacterium
GCTCAGAGCTAAAAAACCCAGGCCGTAATATCCCCGTCGCTTTAGTCTCTTCAGTTGTAATTGTATTATGTATATATTTATTACTTCAAACAGCATTCATGGGAGCATTACCAACAGAAATGGTTGCTAACGGATGGTCTAACTTAAACTTTACTTCGCCATTAGTTCAAGTTTTATTATTATTCCAAATTAACATATTGGCAGTATGGGCAACAATTTTATATGTTGATGCAGGAATAAGCCCAACAGGAACAGGAATCATATATGCTGGATCAGCTTCCCGTATGCTGACAGGAATGGCTCAAGACAAACAAGCTCCTGCTTATTTCAAAAAAATGCATCCTATCCATAATTTATCACAACGTTCATTGATTTTTACAATTATTGTCTGCATAGGGATTGTAATATTCTTTAAAAATTGGCAACAGATTATGATAGTAGTAACCGTGTTTCAGTTATTGTCTTGTTTGGCAATTCCAGTATCTTACACAAAGTTTAAAATATCAGAATCACAAAGAGAACGTCCATTCACGGTGCCATACGGAAGAATCCTAAGCTATTTTATTTTTTTAGTTATAACATATTTGCTCGCCCAAGCAAGCGCTGATGCGTTATGGCTTAGCTTAATACTACATGTGCTTTTCTTCTTGTTTTATGGGTTAACTTATTATAGGGGAAATATTAAAAAAATCATTCGATCAATCTCCTCTTCATGGAGCATATTTGCTTACTTGATATTCTCTATAATAATTGGGCATTTAAATTCTTCAGGTTATTTACTTAAGCCAATGTGGTTCGTTGGTTTTCTAATCGTCTCCTCACTGCTTTACTATGCATTGATTACACAGAAGAATTATAATAATTAAATATATCTCATCTCACCCTATTTAATCTAAAAATGATCTGTATCAGTTGACACTTTAAAACTTGATGCAAACTATTGAGGGAAAGTTAAATAAGAAACAAACATATTCTAAATATATTCTTGCGATATTCCCATAATAATATTCTATCTAGACGCTTGCTTAGATAGGAAAACCTAGAAAATGTATCTAGATTAAATAATCACATAAAAATTGTTACTTAAGAATAAAAAAGATTGAAAAAACTTGCCAATAATTTTATAACACCAATAACGGCAACTTCTAAAATTAAAAAAGATGTTATAAAAAATTCTGACTTATCTAGATAAGTATTGCCTAGACATGAAATAAGCAAGGAAAGTTATATTAACCATCTATAAATCAAATAAAAAATATCAAGATACAGAATACATATATTGCTAAAAAATATAACTATACCGACACACCCCGACTTAATGACGACAGTGACAACAAGAACTGATATATCCCGACTGAATAAATCATATATTTTTTGATTTCATATCAGAGTAACTAACTACTTAAATCAATAGATTGGCCTTTTATCGGCATGTGCGTAATGATTGTAACGATTATATTATTTACGCTAAATACAGTGTAATCATCAATTAATCTATTCACAATTCTTTATAAACAAGGGTATAATTTAAGGACTGACCACAGAGATAAATTCATAATACCAGAAGATTAGGTTATAGGTATGAAGATAGATAAAACATGGATAATCATCGTTGCATGTAGCTTTAACATAGCCATATTCTCTGTAGTTCAAATGGGTACAAGCATCGCCCTTCCAACCATTCAAAAAGATCTTGGCTTAACCAACGAAATACAGCAATGGGTTATCAATAGCTTTACGCTAGGGTCAGCTTGTGCGTTTATTATTTTCGGAAAAGTAGCAAAGATTATAACCACAAAAACTATATATCTATTTGGCGTTTTTTTTATGATGCTTGCTAGTATAGGATGTGCATTTTCATTCAATGGCAGCACTCTTCTTTTTTTTAGATTTTTACAGGGAATGTCAATTGCTATGACTGCCCCTGCTGCAATTTCATTAGTAAGAGAATCAATAACTGATGGTAAATATGATAAATACTTTAGCTGGTTTATAACCATAAATACGTTCTATTTTATTATAGGTCCTTTATTATTCGGCTATATTATTGAATATTTATCTTGGAGATTGAATTACATTCTAGCTGCATCGTTATGTATTATTGCTATGTTATCAATATTTTTTATTATCCCAAGTAAAAAAATGCAATTAATCAAATTCGACTACCTAGGAAGCATATTTTTATTTTCTGGCACTTTTATTTTAATCACCACCATTATGAATATAGGATTTAACGGCTGGAATGATCTAAATAAACTATTAATGATTGTTTTTATCTTAATTACAATTTGTTTCATTTGGCATTCATTGAAATGTAAATATTCTGTGTTCCCATTAAGCTTGCTAAAAAATTTAAATGTTATCACTTGCTCTATAATAGGGTTCACTTTACAAGGCTGTCTAATGGTTGTTGTTTTTATAGGCCTTCTACTACTTGAATATTTTAAATTAAGCCCGGTACAGGTTGGTTACTTCATCATGTTCTCAACAATTTTCGGTATGATTTCAACACCAATTTTTGGAAAATTTACTCATATAGGAAATCGTAAAAGAATGATTATGATTGAAATGAGCCTCATAATTGCTGCTTTTATAGGGCTAGGATTAAGCGCCATGTTTGAAAGCATTATAGGGATTTTTATATTTACAGCTATATTCAAATTTTTTACTGGACCACTCTTAAGTGCGCTACCAAGTCAGATCTCATCATCAGTAGATGCAGATATCATGCAAGAAGTTAACTCAGTTGTTTTTCACTTTCGTTATTTAGGCGCTTCAATTTGCATAGCCATCATGGGAGCTATTGCTTATGGTGATTCTGCTAGTACAGAAGATAGCATGACTAATACTGAGTTTTCGCATGTTATGATATTTATGTCACTATTAGTTTTTGTATCCATATTATTAATTAAAGGATTAACTAAAAAGCTTTCTCAAAAAATTTGACTTTGCAGCATTTATGTCTAGAATACACCCTATACTAACCTATATAGGCGGTAGAATAATGAAAAGAACCATGCTTAAATCAAAAATACATATGGCTACAATCACAGAAGCTAACCTTAATTATTACGGATCCATAAGTATTGATAGAGAGTTATGTAAAAATTCTAATTTACTCCCATTTGAAAAAGTAGAGGTTTATAATTGCAATAATGGTGAAAGATTTGCTACGTATGTAATTTTAGGTGATAAAGGTGAAATTTGCGTTAATGGTGCCGCAGCTCGATTAGTACAAAAAGGGGATATAGTCATTATTGCCTCATACGCTGAATATAAAGAGGAAGAGGCGATTAGTTTAAACCCTGAACTATTATTTGTTAATGAAAAAAATGAAATTACGGATATTAAAAATTATATCGACTCAAGTATTAACAAATAAAGCCATAGTAAACTAAAATTATTCTATTAACCCTTTTATATATTAATTATTTAGCGCTACAAGATGAGAAAACAAACTTCTTTTTTAATTATAGGCAAAGGTCGTATGGCTAAACATATGATAGCCTACTGCCAACTTTTAAATATAGACTTTAAAGACTGGAGTAGACCTGATAGCCAAGATAAGCTTCTAAAATTATGCAATGAATCGAGCCATATATTTATATTAATCACAGATACTGATATTGATAAATTTATCCTTGATAATGAGCTTCATAAGTTAAAGAAAACCTTGGTTCATTTTTCAGGTGCATCAATTTCTCCATATGCTATTTCTGCTCACCCTTTAATGACCTTTGGCCCTGAAACTTACTCACTGGAGACATATAGAAAAATATTATTTGTCTGTGAGAAAAATCGAGAAAAATTTGAAAATATTATACCTGGCTTTCCAAATAAGTATGCTTATATCAAAGCAAAAGACAAAGCTTATTATCATTGCTTAGGAGCATTAGCAAATAACTTTACTACCATTTTATGGCAAACATATTTTGATGAGTTAGAGGATAAATTTAATATCAAACATCAAGATGCTTTTCCTATTCTTGAGCAAACATTTAAGAATATTAAGCTTGACTATAAAACAGCCCTTACTGGCCCGTTGTCCAGAGGTGATCAAAAGACACTTGATAACCACTTAACAGTACTTAAAAATAGCCCATTAAAAGACATATATACAGGCTTTACTAAACTTTTTGAATCTAAGAAAGGAAACTCTATACTATGAATGTTACAGACTTCAAAAAATATAAAACAAATAATAAAAAAATTACCATATTAACCTGCTACGATTATAGCTTTGCAAAAATAATCAGCCAAACTGATGTGGATTGCATTTTAGTTGGTGACAGCCTTTCAATGACAATGCATGGCCTTGAAGATACAACTTATGCTGATTTAGACCTTATGGCTTTACATACATCCGCCGTTAAACGTGGATTGTCAAAGGATAAATTTCTAATCTCTGATTTACCATTTTTATCTTACCGAGGCTCACTTGACCGACTAATAGACGCGACAAGCAAATTAATAAAAAATGGAGCTCAAGCTGTTAAACTAGAGGGCTCTGATGGTAATATTGATTTCATCAAACATATTGTAGAATCTGGCATTCCTGTGATGGGTCACATTGGTTTAACGCCTCAATTTGTGAATATTTTTGGCGGATATAAGGTTCAAGGAAAGACGGAATCTCAAGCAGATGTAATTTATGAGCAAGCACACAAATTACAAAAAGCTGGTTGTTTTTCTATTGTATTAGAATGTATACCTAGCGCGTTAGGTAAAAAAATATCTAAATCATTAGATATTCCCACTATTGGAATAGGAGCTGGTCCAAGTACTGATGGACAGGTATTAGTCATACAAGACATGTTAGGCATGAACAGTGATTTCAGTCCAAAATTTGCTAAGAAATATATCAGCGGTATAAGTTTAATCACGAATGCGGTTAATGAATACTGCACTGAGGTTAAAGACGCTTCTTTTCCCGATGATAAACATAGCTTTTAGCGGTATACATATATGATAATTGCAACAGATATTTCTCAATTACGCACAGCATTATACAGACTCGAAGGTACAATAGGTGTTGTACCAACAATGGGTAACCTACATGATGGGCACTTATCTTTATTTAAAAAAGCTAGGTTAGAAAATGATATTACTATTGCGACAATATTCATTAATCCAACACAATTCAATAATGCCGAAGATTATAAACGATATCCTCGCACATTAAAGGAAGACACTAAATTAGCTAAATCCTCTGACATTGATATCATTTTTGCTCCATCAGAAAGTGAAATGTACCCAAATGGTTATAACTTCAGAGTTAATTCTTCAGATAGTTTAATGAACATCTTGGAGGGAAAATATAGATCTGGTCATTTTGAGGGTGTGCTCACCGTTGTTTTAAAGTTATTTATTGCCACTCAGGCAGATAAAGCTTATTTTGCTGAAAAAGATTACCAGCAGCTACATTTAGTAACAGCGATGGCAAAGTCGTTCTTGCTTAAAACTGAAATTATACCGTGCCCAATAATACGTCTTCAATCTGGTCTGCCATTAAGCTCAAGAAATAATAATTTATCTCCAGAGGGGTTAAATAAAGCTAACGAATTTGCATCAATTCTTAGGTCGAATCATAATATATTAACAGCTATTGATATATTAGAAAAAATGAATATCTCAGTTGATTATTTAGAAGATCACAATGAACGGAGATTTGTAGCTGCTACAGTTGATGAAGTAAGGTTGATTGATAATTTTTCTATTTCTGACATCAGAAATTCTTAACTCTTTTCTTAAATAATATCTAATATTACCTTTTATTTTTACTTATAATCAAAGCTATTAAAATAAAACTCAATATGCTCAACGAAAGTTCTACAATCGCTAATGCGTAAATAGATTTAGGTATTATAACACAAACTGCAGTAACCAGCATACAGAATGTAATCGTAATTGCTACCGAAAGAGAAAGAGCTGATCCGGCATTATTTTTAAATAATAACATTAGGACAGTATAAACATTTGGGTACATAGCCCCATAAGTTAAAAATATCATAAAAAATATAGCTATTATAAGTAAAAAATAAGATGTGAAAATAATAACGACTGGAATCAATATCAAACAAAACATTAGATTAACTAACATAATTCTAACCAGTAACGTCGTACCTGAAAAAAAATGTAATAACAGTCGAGTTAAAACACTACCAACAAAAGAAGCGAGACCAAGCACCAATGCTAAAATGCCAAAATGATATCCATCAACCTGATATAAGTTATTAAAAATAAATGGCCCCATAGACATGAATGATATAGTCATTGCCCAAAAAGCACCCATGATAACAGAAGCATACCAAAAATGATTATTAGATAAATAAATCTTATAATTCTTAAACTGATCAACGTATTTTTTTATGCTGAAAGATGTTGTATCGGTATTTGTCTCTTTAAAGACAAATACAATCCAGAGTAAAACTAATAAATTATATACAAATAAAAATTCAAAAATCGCCTGCCAATAAAGTAGGTACAATAATGAACCACCAATATATGGAGCAATTATAGGTGTAAGATTGTAGGTTATTGATAAATAGGTATTTTTTTTCGCTAACTCAGTAGGTTTTGATGCAAAGGAATCCACAATGATAGCCCCGCCAATTCCAGCAACGCCAGCCATACCAATGCCTTGTATTATTCTAGCAATTAAGAAAACATCAATGTTGGTACTAAATTTAGCTACAACTGAACCTACCAAGCCTAAAGCCAGGCCAAAAATTAATGGTTTTTTACGCCCTAGAACATCAGATAAGCTACCGTAAACAACTTGACAAGCTCCTAACATAATAAAATAAAGTGTTAACGAAAGTTGAATTAAAGCAGCTGAAGTAGAAAATGATTCTTTTAATACATTAAATGCAGGAACATATATATCTATAAATAGCTGCCCCAATGGGACAGATAGCAATACGCTTATCATAATTATATTAGTATTTTTACTTGGCTTAGGTATCAGTAATCCTACTGCTGACTTATTGCTTTTCATTTT
>JBLIDR010000084.1:0-6990 GCA_047632655.1 Francisellaceae bacterium
GCTGTTATTATGGATGAGTAGTAATTATGGACTTCACATATTTTTATTGTTGTTTATTAGACTCAAAAGGGAAGAAATATCATAGCGTTAGGATTGGTGTTTCACTTTTACAAATCTTTGATCACTTTGCTTTGAGCCAAGAAGATATAATATATATTAAAAAAATACCTAATTTTCTGGTACAAATGATATTGATTTTTAAGTTTATTTTTCCTTGGTTTTACTTGCCTAAACGTGAACGGCTACATCTTTGTTATAAGTTAGGATCTATGTTAGCAGATGGACATAATTTACCTGAAAGTCTTGAAAAATGTGCTCTTGATACTAGATACACATATTTGCGACAAATACTTTTTAAAGCGCAATTATATTTAGCTGCTGGAAAAAATATTAATGCTGTTTTTGAATTTATTGTTACCGAATTCATTTCAGGAAAGTCATATGTTGTACGTAATATTCAAAATCAAAATCAATTAAGTATTGTGTTGATGGAAATTGGTAAAATTTATAATAAAAAATTAAGCTTCACGCTTCGCTTGATCAAAGAAAATGCTGGTATATTCATGGGTATCATATTGGCACTGGGCTTATCTCATTTAATCGCTAAATATATTGTTGCTGATGCTTTGTTCGCATTATCGATTGTGGGCAAAAAACTTCCAGATTCCTTGTTGCTTTATTATAAAGTATTTTATGCCAATACTTTTCTAATATTGTTTTTAATAGCAGGTATTATTTTTTTGTGCCATTTTTTAAATTTAATATCAAAAATGTTCCCAGTTTTTAGAGCATTTTTAGTTAGATTTCTCACTAGTATACTTCTTTTGAAATCTAAGGTGTATCCAATATATAAGGTTAAATTATTGGAGGAAATTATTTTTTTATTAAGAGCTAAGTATAACTTGCAAGATGCTTTGCTAGGTTCATTGTATTCTAATAGATATTGGGTAAGGCGCAATGAAATGAAGAATTTTTCTCAAAATTTATATATGGGTCAGCCGTTGCAACTATGTTTAGGTGCTATAAAGATTTTTAGAAAATCTGATTTAGGTACTTGGAGCTCAGCATTAATGGGAACACATACGATTAATGATTTAGAAAATTTAAAAGCAATTGAACAGATAAGCCTTGATAACGTGACAAGTAGGTCTCTTGTATTGATGAAATTTGTCTTTTTTGGTGTTTTATTTTGTTTAATTTCAGCCGGATTCTCGGTTTATATGATGAGTAATTTTGAGGTTTATACCTAGATCATGTTAATAGGCAGTTACAGGTGTAGGTCTCTGCAGAACTTGCGCTATGACATAAACAATAGAATTTTAAAACTCTAAAAATGAAATTTTCAGAAAAAAGCTAATTTTTAAAGATCTTATATAACTACGAGGATTACAACGCCTTAAATATAGCCTCAACACTCGCCTTAGCATCGCCAAATAACATACGGCTATTTGGCTTATAGAATAACGGGTTCGACACGCCAGCATAACCAGCAGCCATGCTGCGTTTAAATACGATTACTTGTTTGGCTTTCCATACTTCAAGGACTGGCATTCCTGAAATTGGACTACCTGGCTCCTGGGCGGCTGGGTTAACTGTATCATTTGCGCCAATCACTAAAACCACGTCTGTTTCAGGGAAACTCTGATTTATCTCATCCATTTCAAACACAATGTCATAGGGCACTTTAGCCTCGGCCAAGAGAACATTCATATGGCCGGGCAAACGCCCAGCAACAGGGTGGATACCAAAACGAACATTCACCCCTTTTTCACGTAATTGGCTAGTAATCTCATATACCTGATGTTGAGCTTGTGCAACGGCCATACCATATCCAGGTGTAATAATGACTTCTCGAGCTTGAGAAAGCATATCAGCCACTTCTTCTGCGGTTGTTTCTTGGTGTTCGCCTTCCTCTGAAGTTTCAGCAAACACTGCTGTGCCAAATCCACCGGCTATAACGGAAATAAATGCTCGATTCATTGCCTTACACATAATATAGCTCAAGATTGCCCCAGAAGAGCCAACCAATGCGCCGGTAACAATCAGTAAGTCATTTCCTAGCATAAATCCAGCTGCTGCTGCAGCCCAGCCTGAATAGGAATTTAACATCGAAATAACCACAGGCATATCTGCGCCACCGATAGAGGAAATAAGGTGCCAGCCAAATACTAATGCAATAGCAGTCATTAATAATAAAACTATGAAATTACCACCCATGTAAACAAAATAAATTAATAAGGCTGCTAGTACGATTGCAGCAACCAAATTCATTTTATGGCGATGAGGTAAAACTAATGCTTTAGATGGTAAGAAACCACGTAGCTTACCAAAAGCTACAATTGAACCAGTAAAGGTGACGGATCCGATAAACACGCCTAAATAAACTTCAACCAAGTGAATATTTAGCAATGCTCCAAACATTGCATTATGGTCGCTATAGCTATTATACCCAACTAAAACTGCGGCTAACCCAACAAAGCTGTGAAGAATCGCTATTAATTCTGGCATTTGAGTCATTTCAACTTTTTTAGCTAAATATAAGCCTATAGAGCCACCGATAAGCATGGCAATAATAATAAATATGACACCAGCTACAGAAGGACTTAATATGGTTGCAATGATGGCAATGGCCATACCAGCCATACCAATCAAGTTCCCTTTCTTGGCTGTTTCATGATGAGACAATCCTGCAACACTTAAAATAAAGCAAACAGCTGCGATAATATATGCCATTGTGACAAAACCTTGTGACATTATGTGCTCCTAATTATTTTTTAAACATTTTAAGCATACGCTTGGTTACAAAAAAACCACCAGCTATATTGACACTTGCAATTAAGGTCGCTATAAATGCTAGAATTGAAACGATCCAACCTGCATGACCTAGCTGTAACAATGCTCCAACTACAATGATTCCAGAAATTGCATTTGTTACGCTCATCAAAGGTGTATGTAGTGAATGTGCAACATTCCAAACCACATAATAACCAATAATACAGGCTAGAATAAATACGGTGAAATGACCTAAAAATGAAGGTGGTGTGTAGGCTGCAATGAGTGCGATAAGACCGGCAACAGCCAACACTGCTATAGACTGAATAATTCTTTTAAGACCTTTAGGTTTGTTGGCCGTCTGGTCAGATGTGTTTTCAGCTTCACTACTTGCCTTTGGCGCAGCGCTAGTCTTAATTGGTGGTGCAGGCCAGGTAATTTCGCCTGTTTTAATGACCGTTACGCCTCGAATAACAACATCTTCAAAATTAATTGCAATCTGTCCATTCTTTTCAGGTGTCAGTAATTTTAATAAATTTAGCAAATTAGTCGCATACAGTTGTGAGGATTGAGCTGGAAGACGCCCAGGAAGATCCGTATAACCTATTATCTTGACGTTATTATCAGTTACAAAAACTTCACCCGGTTTGCATAACTCACAGTTTCCGCCGTTTTGAGCTGCTAAGTCTATGATAATGCTACCTGGTTTCATTGAATAAACCATATCCTTGGTAATGAGCTTAGGTGCTGGTTTTCCCGGGATAAGGGCGGTGGTAATGATGATATCAACGTCTTTGGCTTGTTTAGCAAACAAAAGCATCTCTGCTTCAATATATGCTTTACTCATCACTTTAGCGTAACCATCACCAGAGCCAGATTCTTCTACGATATTTACTTCTAAAAATTCCGCACCCAAACTATGAATTTGCTCTTTAACTTCAGGGCGTGTATCAAAACTACGAACAATGGCGCCCATGTTGCCAGCTGCTCCTATAGCAGAAAGACCGGCAACGCCTGCTCCGATAACCAATACTTTAGCAGGTGGGATACGCCCTGCCGCTGTAATTTGCCCGCCAAGGAGGCGACCAAAGCTATGTGCAGACTCAATCACGGCGCGGTAACCGCTAATGTTTGCCATCGAACTTAACGCATCTAATGATTGTGAGCGAGATATCCTAGGGACGCAATCCATTGCCATTACATTGATTTTACGTTTAGCTAATTGCGCTAACAACTCTGCATTTTGAGCTGGCCATAAAAAGCATATTAAGGTTGATCCGGGGCTAAACAACTTAGTTTCATCTATCTTCAGATCTAAATTAACGATTGGCGCATTGACCTTTAAGATGATGTCAGCAGAAAAAACTTGAGCGACATCATTACTGATTATGGCCCCAGCATCTTGATAAAGCTGATCACTAAAATAAGCTTTTCGACCAGCTCCACTTTGTACCATAACATCAAAACCAAGTTTGATAATGTTCTTCACGCTTTCAGGTGTTGCGGCAACTCTAGTTTCACCTAGCAGCACTTCAACTGGAATTCCAATTTGCATGTATTTTCCTTATCCCGTTTAATTCAAGTAATATTAAGTATAAGGATAGTGACTAATAAATCAAACCAAAGTGTTATCCAGTATGAAATGATTTTGAAAAAGTGCTTAACCCCCGTAGGATATTTAGTTAATAACTGATCAACACCTGAGTTTAAAACGAACCTCAAACTACATCGGCTTTAGGCTTAATTTCATCAAGAATTTTCATAACATATTTAGTTTTTAATCTTGGTCCGCGTTGTGATACAACATGTGCTGCACAAACATTGGCAAATTCACTCGCTTCAAAAAAATCATAGCCATGAGTGATGGCATATAAAAATCCTCCAGCGAAACAATCTCCAGCGCCAAGAGTATTAACGCATTCGGTTGGATAGGCAGTAATCATTTTCACTGTTCCGTTATTGAATGAATATAATCCATCACCCGCTAACGTAATAACAAAACTTGGCACATATTTTTGTAACGCTAAGGCGGCCTCTTCAACTGTGTTTTTATCTGTAAAAGCAAAAGCTTCTTCCAAGTTACAAAAAATACAGTGGATATTGTTTTCGGCAATGAATTTTCTCATCGGTTCTTTAAAATGAGCGACAAGCATAGGGTCGCACAGAGAAATATATATAGGCACATTTTTTTCTTTAGCTGTGCAACATAATGTTTCGCAAACTTCTGTAGAATTCTCTCGAGAAAGTAAATAGCCTTCCATATAAACCGCTTTTGATTCTGAAATAGCATCATAATTTAGGTCATTAGGTGTGAATTCATTGCAAACACCTAACGCAGTACACATCGTTCTTTCATAATCATCAGTCGTCATCACCAGGCAGACGCCAGTATGTTTGGTATTATTCTCACCTAAAAAAATCTTGCTTGAATATTTGAGTTTAATATTATCAAGTTCTTCAACAAATTTTTTGCCGTGTTGATCATCAGCAACTTTGGCGCATAAGTAGGTATTGGCGCCAAACTTTTGCATTGTGCTTAATGAATTTGCCAATGAACCACCACCAGCGACTTTAACAGTAGGGATGTTGTTTGACTTAAGTTTCTCTATCATTTTATCTACTGATTGATAATCCAGTAGGTTTCTAACGCCCTTTTTTAAACCTTGGTTGACTAAAAAACTATCTGGAACATGGTAGACAAGATCTAACAATGCATGCCCAAGGCCGTAAACATCATATTTTTTTTGTTTCATCGAGGTGATATGTGATTTCAGATTCTGAGATTATACCTGAAATACGTTTTAAATATGTAAAATAAATATAAAACTATTATCCAAGAATATATTGATTATACTTGATTGACATTTCCGCATTGCAATGTAACTATAATATTTAAGTAGTTAGGATAAATAAAGAAATATGTATACAGGCACAGAATTAAAAAACAACATTATTATTATCGTCCTGCTCTCCAAGGAGGAGTGTCGGTAACTTGGCGTATAGCTAAAAAAAACCCGCACTCTTTAGCCAAGGGCTGCGGGTTTTTTTTTATAGATTTATTAAAATTTGGTTAACTGAATGGAGTAGCAAATCATGAAAATTTCTGGTGCAGAATCAATTGTGAAGTCTTTAATTAAAAACGGAACTGACCTAATGTTTGGATATCCTGGCGGAGCTATTATGCCAACTTATGATGCGCTCTATGATTATTCAGACCAGTTGAAGCATGTGTTAGTGCGCCATGAGCAGGGTGCTGTTCATGCGGCTGTTGGGTATGCTAGAGCAACAGGTAGGGTGGGTGTGGCGATTGCAACTTCTGGACCGGGTGCAACTAACTTAATTACGGGTATGGCTGATGCATTATTGGATTCTGTCCCGCTTGTTTGTATAACAGGTCAAGTGGCAGCGCATCTACTCGGAACGGATGCTTTTCAGGAATCTGATATTACTGGGATGGCTGTCCCGGCAACAAAATGGAGTTATCAAGTTGTTGATGCTGAAGAGATTCCAATCATGATTGATAAGGCCTTTGAGGTTGCAAGTAGCGGTAGGCCAGGACCTGTTTTAATTGATATTACAAAAAATGCACAAATAGATTTTCTAGAGTATATTGAAAGAGAACCCGTGGATATGACTCCCGGCGTAGGTATGTTGTTGTCTAAAAAAGAGATATCTATGGCTGCTGATCTAATCAATAATGCCCAAAGGCCTTTTATGTTGATTGGTAATGGTGTGCAAATTTCAGGAGCTCAACAAGAGGTCATTGATCTAGCTGAAAAAGCTGATCTTGCTGTAGCAACGACCTTACACGGATTATCTTCAATGCCAACTAATCACCCTAATTTGAAAGGGTATTTGGGAATGCATGGTAATTATGGTCCAAATGTTTTATCTAACGAAGCTGATGTTGTACTTGCCGTTGGGATGCGTTTTGATGATAGGGTTACGGGAAATTTAAAGGGCTATTTGGAAAATAGTAAAGTTATTCATATTGAAATCGATGACTCTGAACTTGATAAAAATGTAAAAACTGAAATCGGTATTCTTGCGGATGCTAAGTCAGCTTTACAAGCATTGACTCCTTTAATTAAAGTAAATAAGCACCCTGAGTGGCATAAAAGATTTTCTGATTGTGCTGACAAAGAAAAAAGAATTGTGATTGATAAAGCTATTTATCCCAGGAGCAATGATATTCGCATGGCTGAAGCCATTAATTTG
>JBLIDR010000085.1:0-6978 GCA_047632655.1 Francisellaceae bacterium
CCAAAAGAGCAAATAACAGTGAAAGCAGCTTAAATATAATGGGAATAAGAATTTATGAAAAGTTGTGTTGACAGGTTGGGGTGGAGTATTTATTGATTCTTGGCGCAACAGTGAAAATATTCTGTCACCGATATTGCACGGATATCTATACGTTCTTGCGAATTGAGAGATAATAAATCTGCCAGGTTCTGCCGTGCCAATAGGTAAGTCAAGAAAGCCCATAGCGATACAAAATATCATAGCTCGTAAAAAAGTTAAGCAAAGGATGGTTTCAATAGAAAAGGAAGTTATTAGTTTGTTTTATATGCTTTCTATGGATACAACGCTCTCAGAGACTAGTCCTCAAGTAAAAGCGAATAAGCATAATCTTAGGGTTTTGTGGTATCCGCGTGAAAGCTGGAGGTAAACAGATAGAGCAGTGGCCTGTCCTTTAGGTGTTAATGCCCGTGTAAAACATAAGATTATTCGGTAAAGTGAATTTGTTGTATTTTTGAAGCATTTTTTTCTAAAATTTTGCTTAAAATGATATGTATGTCATATGAAGAACGTATAATGTGTGTCATACGATTGTAGCCCTTGGAGCAAGGAATCATAAAATCAACACGCCAATGGCTTGAAAATGTAGTCATTAAACTAAATCTCTGTCCATTTGCTAAACGTGAGCTCGTAAAAAATCGTATTCGTTTTGTGATTTCAAATGCAACTACTGAAGGTAAGTTGTTAGAAGACCTCAAAGATGAATTGGAGTTGCTAAATACAAACCCAGAAATTGAAACGACTTTATTAATCCATCCAAAAGTTCTAACAGATTTTTATGTTTATAATGAATTTTTAAATTACGCTGATGATTTGCTTGAGTACTTAAAGCTTGACGGCATATACCAAGTTGCGAGTTTTCATCCTGATTACCAATTTGCTGATACAGATTTTAATGATGTTGAGAATTACACGAACCGCTCACCCTACCCAATGCTGCATCTGATTCGAGAAGAAAGTCTAGAAAAAGCCATAGAAAATTATCCTGATTCAGACTTGATTCCAGAGCATAATATTGAGTTATTAAAAAGTCTCGGTCAAAATAAAATGCAAGCGCTGCTTCAAGCCTGCTTTAGTGAGCTTGGAAATAAATAATCTCTCAGCTAAATATAAGTGTATAATAAGTTCATAGAACAAATTATTTAGACTAAAAACTGAGATATTAACATGATAAAAATAGGTCAAACACATGAGTTAGAAGTACTTAGGATTGTAGATTTTGGCGTCTACCTTGATGCACAAAATTTAGGTGAAATACTGTTACCGCGTAAACATGTTCCTGAAGGAATAACCGAAGGTGATTTTATTTATGCATTTCTCTACTTTGACTCTGAAGATCGACCTATCGCAACCACCCAAAAACCTAAAGCCAAAGTTGGTGAATTTGCCTATTTAAAAATGGTAGCGGCAAGTGATGTTGGTGCTTTTTTAGACTGGGGTTTGGATAAAGATGTATTGGTTCCATTTGCGGAACAACACAGACCATTAGAAGTTGATAAATATTACTTGGTATATTTATACCTGGATCAAAAAGATGGTCGTATTACGGCATCATCCAAAGTTGATAAATTTCTTGATGATAACAAACCACATGAGTTTAAAGAAAATGAAGCGGTTAACTTAATTATCGCTAATAGTACTGACTTAGGGTTTAAGGCAATTGTGAATCATAGTCATTATGGTGTATTGTATAAAGATGAAGTGTTTCAGCGTCTAAGCTTTGGTCAGGATAAAAAGGGGTTTATTAAACGTATTAGACCAGATGGAAAAATTGATTTGTGCTTACAAGGCGGGCAGGAAACTCGGGATAAATATGTAAAAATAATTGAAAATTATTTGGAAAAACATGAAGGTTTTGCGCCAGTTCATGATAAGTCTAGCCCTAAATTAATTTCAGAAATATTTGGTATGAGTAAGAACGCTTTTAAAAAATCCATTGGTAATATGTATAAACAAAAAGTCATTACGATTGCTAATGATGGTATTAGGTTGGTTGAAAAATAAATTAAGCCTTACACGAGTTCGCGCATTTTAGCTCTAATAATATCAATGGCAACTCTATTCTTACCGCCGCGCGGTATAATAATGTCAGCATATCTTCTAGTCGGTTGAATATATTTTATATACATAGGCCTAACCGTTTTGCGGTATTGCTTAATAACGCTATCAATAGTTCTGCCGCGCTCACTTACATCTCTTTGCATTCTACGTAGTAAGCTAATATCAAGTGGTGTATCGACATAAATCTTAATGTCCATAAGTTTGCGTAAACGTTTGTCATGAAAGATTAATATCCCCTCTAAAATGATAATTGAGGTTTCATGATTTATGGTTAGGGTTTTATTAGATCGTGTGTGTGTTGTAAAATCATAAGTTGGGATAGTAGCATCTTGACCATCTAGAAGTTCTTTGATGTGTTTTTCAAGCAAAGAATGTTCAAATTGCTTTGGATGATCATAATTTGTGTTTTCACGTTCACATAGGGTTAGTTCTTGTTGGTTTTTGTAATAGCAATCCTCTGTGATTACGACCACCCTTTCTGAGCCTAGATCATCAACAATTGAGTGTGATAACAAGCTTTTTCCTGATCCAGATGCTCCTGAAACGCCTACAATAATTAAATTTTTATTACTCATTACTTAAAATTCACATTATGATTATATATGAAATGTAATTTTAGCTTAAAAGAAGCTATATTACCTTATATAACGCATCACATTTTAACTATGGTTTGATATATGACAAATTTAAGTAAGTGGAGAGTTAATTATCCCGATAGTTCATTAATTATGGATAATATGCCTGAATGCCCCTTTATTTTATTTCAACAATGGTTAGATAAAGCTATTAGCGACGGTGTGCTTGAACCTAATGCTATGACTCTTTCAACTATAAATGATAGGTGTCCCGAATCAAGAATGGTATTGCTCAAAGATTTTAATGAGGATGGATTTATTTTTTTCACAAATTATAATAGCGCTAAAGGCAAACAAATATTAAAAAACAAGAATGTGTCTTTATGCTTTTGGTGGCCAAATTCTCATAGGCAGGTAAGAATTAACGGTGAAATATCAAAGATTTCTAGCGCTAAGTCAGATGCTTATTTTAATACAAGAGATAGAGATACTCAAATTGGGGCCTGGGCATCTAATCAATCAATCCAAATCGAAAATTATAAAACGCTTATTGATCAAAATAACGTTAAATTAGATAAATTTGCAGGTAAAGTTGTAACGCGACCGCAGCATTGGGGTGGTTATATTATAAAGCCAGTAAAACTAGAATTCTGGCAAGGACGCCATAGTCGCCTGCATGATAGAGTATTATTCGTGCTTAATAATGAAAAATGGTCTACTTCTCGCTTATCACCATAAAAATTTGCATTATTTAGTTTCAAATCAAAAAATAATAAGCAATAATTGTTATGCGAAATCTATGTACACTTAGGTGCATAAGTTATTTTGAATTAATAAATCATTTAAGGTCGAGGATTAATGAAAGTAATATTTTTAGGCCCGCCAGGAGCAGGGAAAGGAACGCAAGCAAAAATCATTGAGCACAAATATAACATCCCTCAAATCTCAACAGGTGATATGCTGCGCCGAGTCATTAAATCTGGGTCTGCTTTAGGTGATGAAGTGAAAGCTGTTTTAGATTCTGGAGCATTGGTTCCTGATGATCTTATTACACGTTTGGTCAAAGATCGCTTGGAGCTTGATGATTGTGGTAATGGTTTTTTACTTGATGGTTACCCCAGGACATTATCCCAAGCTGAATCAATATCTGAAGCAAAAATTAATATTGATTATGTTATTTTGTTTAATGTTCCAACTGAAGAAATAATAAAACGTATTTCTGGTCGTCGCATACATCCAAGCTCTGATCGAACCTATCATCTTATTTATAACCCACCAAAGCTAGATGGGGTTGATGATATTACGGGTGAGCCTCTAATTCAGAGAGATGATGATAAAGAAGATACAGTGCGTCACCGTCTAGAAGTTTATCATACCCAAACTTCACCTCTTATCGATCATTACAAAGAAAAAGCGAGTGAGTCAAACAATTTTATCAAGTTTATTGAGGTAGATGGGACTAATGATGTAGAGGTTGTTAGTGCGTATATTTTTTCTCAAATGAAGTAAATTTATAATAGCCAGAAAGTATTTCAAAAATTTTTCTAACCAAGTTCTATATGTTGAACTAATTTTTATTTATACGCCTAACTTGAACACTGTATTCCTTATTTAATTTCTTTAATGTTATATTTCTATGATCAAAATTTGTCATTGATGATGGAAATTATGTATATTTATTGCACAGCGGTTTATTGGTTTAAGCAGTGCGTAAAAAGTATTATTGGAAGACTATCCTGCTCATGTTGGTCCTTATCCCTTTCATGTTGTCTTCATGCGCGCAAGATAATTTAATCATTAAGTCGAATCAAACAAAAGTTAATAATGTTTTCTTTCAGCCATGGGAGAATGAACTAGAAAATAATACATATAACTGGAATGATATATTTAAACATCTAGCTCAAGAAAATATTAATCAGATTACTCTACAATGGTCTCAATATGGTGATCAAGATTTATTAGAGAATCAAACGGATGGCAATTTGATTGAAACGATGATCTTTTTTGCCAAAAAATATCAAATTAAAATTGTATTTGGCTTATATCACGATCCAGAATATTTTAAACGTATTAGCCAAGATAATCTTAATTTACCTAGATATTTAAATTCATTAAAGAAAAAATCTCTTAATATCGCACGCCAAATAATTTCTAAATATGATGATGAAAACATCATAGCAGGTTTCTACATACCTCAAGAAATTGATGATTTAAACTGGCAAACAAATGATAAGGTGAAGGCGTTAAGTTTATATATATCTTCGATCAATCTAGAATTAAATAAAATATCAAAAAATCAGCCACTGTATATTTCTGGTTTTTATAATCAACACACTGCAATAAAAAAATATGTCAGTATGTGGAATGAGATAATACAAAACAATAAGTCAATTAAGGTCCTTATACAAAATGGTGTTGGTGCTAATGATATTCCTCAATCAATTTGTCTTGATTATTTTGATCAGTTTTATAGTCAGCTGCCTCGAAATCAATGGGGGATTATTGCTGAATTATTCACAAGATCTAAAAAATCTAATCATCAGTTTATCGTTGGAGATAGCCAAGAAATTAAAGAAGATATTGATCAGTATGAAAATAAATATAAAGAAATACCGATTAGTCTTTTCTCACTAAGCTATTTGATTGAGAATAATTACAGGATTTTAGATTCTATATATCAATAAATGTAAAATTATTAAAGAACAGATTAAGTAAGCAATGAGGTAAAGTGTCTTTTAATTAGTTACGACTGCTTGTTTAATAGTCATAAAAAGACTGTACTTTAACCATCAGTTTTGTTAGAGTCTCGCTTTCATCATTAAGCGTGTAAATATTATGTCAAATGACATTGCAATCCTTTCGTTTGAAGCTGGGTATTGGGTTCTAATACAAGCACTTTTGTATTTCAGTGCTATTTTTATCTTTTTTTCTAGCATTGATGATTTATTTATAGATATATATTACTGGTGTAGAAAATTATTTTTAAAATTTGATGATGACCAAATTCCACCTTTAGAATATCGTGAAAAAATTCTCGCAGCTGATGAAAAACCTATTGCAATAATGATACCCGCTTGGAGTGAATGGGATGTAATTGGGAGAATGTTAGAAGCGTGTATTCAGCGATTCACATATGATAATTATAAGATTTTTGTTGGCACTTATCCTAACGATAAAAAAACTCAAGAAATCGTTGATCAAATTGCTAAAAAACATCATCATCATGTCATTAAAGTTGTAACCAAAAATCCAGGACCCTCTACTAAAGCTGATTGCCTTAATAATATTATTGCTAAAATTTTTGATTATGAGAAGAATCAGGGAATTGATTTTTCCGTCATTATGTATCATGACGCTGAAGATGTTGTTCATCCATTAGAGCTAAAATTATTTAATTATCAAATACCAACTTATGATATGGTACAAATTCCTGTTTTTCCATTACCAAAGAAATGGTACAACTTTACGACTAGTACCTATATGGATGAGTTTGCCGAATACCACTCAAAGGATGTAATCGTAAGGGAATCTATCACTGGAAATGTCTGTTCGGCTGGAGTTGGAACTGCTTTTAGTCGTAAAGCCATTTTAACTTTACATGATATGAATCATGGTAAAATATTTGATGAAACAAGCTTAACAGAAGATTATGAAATGAGCTATCGCCTTCACGAGAAAGGCCTGAAAGAACATTTTGAGCTTTTGCCGACACCTGAAGATGACGTGCCATATATGGCTGTAAGGGCTTATTTTCCGACCAAAATAGGCAAAGCAATTAGACAAAAAAGCCGCTGGATGATTGGAATTGTTTTCCAAGGCTGGAAACATATTGGCTGGCCTTGGAAAAAATTAGGGATGATGTATTTTTTACTTAGAGATCGTAAGGCAATATTAAGTAATCTGGTAAATATGTTTGCTTACTTTATTGTCATTAATGTCATTATTGATATTTTCGATCAAGACCTATTTCCTGACCATTGGCATTTTCCAAGCATAATCCCGCATGGGACTTGGATTTGGTATTTGGTGTTAGCGAATGGACTTCTCTTTCTCAATAGGATTGTTCAGCGTCTTTATTTTATAACCACCACTTATGGAATAAAACATGGATTATTAAGTATACCAAGATTATTTTTGGCAAATATTATTAATTTTTGTGCGTACGCCAGGGCGGTTGGTCAAATAAAAAGCAGTAAAAAATCTAAACATGTCAAATGGGATAAAACAGATCATGAGTTCCCTGATTTGAACTCAACTACAAGACTTATAAACGTTGTGGTTTAATTCAAAATATTTGAGGTTATTT
>JBLIDR010000086.1:0-6975 GCA_047632655.1 Francisellaceae bacterium
CGTATGTATTGAGAATATTGTCTATAAGTTTGCCTTTTTTTTTATTAAATACTATTTTATTGTCAATCTTAAATGGGCAGAGGGAAATAAAAAAATTCATTTCTTTAAATATTTTACTGAGCATTATGTCGCTATTAATTGTAGGGGCACTAAGTTATTTTTATGGTTTAAAAGGAGCACTAATTGCTTATGTTACTAATCAGTCTATTGTTCTGTTCATAAGTATTGTTTTATTACGGAATGAACCCTGGTTAAAGTTTAAAAATTTTTTATATAAGTGTAAATATGCACATTACAAAAAACTGTTTGGTTTTGCTTTAATCACCTTTACTTCAATAATGGCTGCTAATGTATCAATAATATATATAAGAGGTTATATCATTGATAATATATCAGAACACTCTGCTGGAAATTGGCAAGCAATGTGGTCATTATCCCAAATGTCAATCGCATTAATTACCACTTCTTTAGCTACTTACATGTTACCCGTACTAACTAGACTGAATGATATTACTTTGTTAAATCGAGAGCTAAAAAGTACATTTAAACTTATTTTACCAGTAGTGCTTTTTATCTCATTTATGATGTATTATTTTAGGGAATTGATAATAACAATACTCTATACAGCTGAATTTCATGCAATGAAAGATTTGTTTTTTTGGCAGTTTGTGGGTGTTTCAATAAAAGTATGTGGCTGGGTATTTGGGTATGTGCTAGTCGCTAAAGAGATGGTTAAATATTCTGTTTTAACTGAAGTTGTTTTCGCTCTTATCTGGTGTACATCAACAAAGTTTTTGATTGATTATTATGGAGTGATCGGAAGTATATATGCATATGTGTTAGTAGCATTACTTCATCTTTTTACTATGTTTTTAATTTATAAATATAAAATTCATTAATAAGCATTAGCGCTTTACCTAGCATTAAAACTATTAAATATTTTTCCATTAAACACTAAATAAAGTGTTTGTGAATATGTATTTTATTTTGATGTTTAAACACATACAACTTTATCTAGATAGATATGAAAAAAAAGGGACATTTATGTCAAATATGGTGGTAGCCCCATTAGTTACATTCATTTTATTATGTTACAAACAAGAAAAATATATTCGTGAAGCAGTTAAGAGTGTGCTCGAACAAGATTATAAAAATATTGAATTTATTTTGTCTGATGACGATTCGCCAGATTCTACTTTTGACTTGCTCAAGCTTGAGGCTGCTAATTATAGTCACTTAAAAAGCGTTACTTTAAATAAAAACCCAACTAACTTAGGATTAGTGTCACATTTCAATAAATTATTATCTATGGCTAAAGGCGATATAATCGTTGTTGCTGCTGGAGATGATATTTCTTTGAGC
Source organism: Francisellaceae bacterium (assembly GCA_047632655.1). Taxonomy (GTDB): domain Bacteria; phylum Pseudomonadota; class Gammaproteobacteria; order Francisellales; family Francisellaceae; genus CAJXRW01. The sequence goes on from JBLIDR010000086.1 coordinate 1,363, forward strand.
CATAGGGTATCAAGTTCTGTTGAAATATTAAAAGATCAAACTATTTCTTTTGTTTCGTTTAACGATGAAATTATTGACTCTGAAAGTAAAACCTTATCAATTGGTGAGCGTGTAGGGTTCAATGGTTTAAAAAAATTCACCTTAGATGATTATATAACAAGCATATCTTTACCTTTTAGTGGTGCATCAAGAGCATTTAGGAAGTCAATTTATGAATTTTTTGGTGATCTTAGTCCCGATTGCCCTACTGAAGATACACCATATATACTTAGGTGTTTATTACAGGGTGATGGCGCGGTATCTTCAGATATTGCAATAAAATATAGAGTACATAGCAGCAATCTTTCTGGTGTGAATAATATTCATAATATAGACGCAGCTAAAATATCTAATCAATATTTGATTGATATTGATAAAAAGGTAAACATTGACGGTTTGAAAGTTGAGGTTGTTAAAAATATAAAGAATTGGGTAAGAAATAACAATAAAAGACGAGTTTTACAAAATAGCTTAACGAAATCAAAAAATAAGTTTATATATTTCATTACTTGTATTTTATTTGAGCCTGTTTTTTCAATAAGGGAAAAAGCGTTCATATTTAAATCAGCGATTAAAATATGATGAGTTACATTTGCTATTCATAAATATATTAATAATCAAAATTACTTAAGTGAAAAATAATGAAAAAAATATTGTCATTTTTATTTTATAATATCCAACGTTTGTTTCAAAAAACAGTCCCTGTAATATACTTTAAGGATATTGCAAATGTCGGCGATGCTTTGAATGTAGATTTAATTGAGTTCTTAAGCGGAAAGACGGTTGTATGCCCCCCAGGTGTGTCAAAATTCAAGCATTTACTTGCTGTGGGAAGTGTACTCGACTCAATGAATTGCAATACTACGGTATGGGGGAGTGGGCTAATTAATGAGGAGTCACTCACCAAAGTAAAGACCCTGGGCAATATAAGGGCAGTTAGAGGAAAGTTAACCCAAAAAGCCCTCGAAGAGCGCTTTCAAATGAAGTTTGATGTTCCTCTTGGTGATCCTGCTCTTCTTTTACCTTTATTATATAAAAAATCAGAAGTTAAAAAATATAGTTTTGGTTTGATATTGCATTACGCTGATAAGTCTCACCCAATTGCCGCTTTAGTAAACTCTATGGGTGGTAGATTAATCGATGTTAGCTTATCTCCAACTGATTTTATCAAAACACTTACCTCATGCAATACTATTTTATCAAGCGCCATGCACGGTTTAATACTTTCTGATGCCTATGGCATTCCAAATAAATGGATACAACTTAGCGATAAAGTGCTCGGCGCAGGTTATAAGTTTGCAGACTACTATTCGACTACGGATAACCCAGATGAAGTTGCATTTGATGTAAGCGAGACTGTCACTGAAGTTCTGCTTAAAGCGATGATTTCGAATGCGAGTGTCAAAAATTATATTTTCGATAAAAATCATTTGGCTGAGTCTTTCCCCAGTGACATTTTTTAATTCCCGTTTTTGGAAAACAAGTTATTAATAGGAAATGTGTTGTGGCACCTTTGTTGACTGTAATTATCCCTACTTGCAATAGACATCACACGTTATTGCGAGCTGTCGAATCTGTTGTTATGCAAAATGTGGATGATTTAGAAGTCATCGTAGTGAATGACGGAAACTCAGAATTGCCCGAAATTATAATCGAAAAATTGACAATGATTAATAATGTTAAGATAACGAGAAACATTAAGGAGCATGGTGCCGCTAACGCTAGAAACTTTGGTGTAGAGCGTGCATCCGGCATATATGTGACTTTTCTCGATGATGATGACATATACCTACCGGGAAGGTTATTGAATATGTTAAGCAAAATAAAAAATGGTGCATATATTTTTGTATCTTCAGGGCGTTTCCATGAAGTTGGTGACTTTAATGAAATTCAATGTTTACCTCATCAACTGGCAGGTAACATCTCGTTGGATAGTGTTAAGTTCGTGAATGATATCGATATCGGCTTTTTAGTATCTCGTAATAATTTTTTAACTATAGGAGGTTTCGATCCTTCATTTACAAATTTAGAGGATTGGGATCTAATTATCAGGTTACTTAAAATAGGAAGCGGTTATAAGTTAGAACGATTAGATTACGCAGTGAATATTGACCCTAATAGGCCAAGAGTCTCAAATAATGATTACAAAGGTTATCGCGAACTGGCGGCCAAATATAAATCTGTATTTGATAAAAAGTGGTATTTTTATATGTTAGCTATGGCTGATAGATTAGAGCATAAACTAACGGCTACATGTGCCATCAAATATTCAATTTCGTCAGGTTCCAAATTGCCATTTATTTTATACCTGAAGTATAAGCTACAGTTTTTAAAATATAAAAAGTTTTAGAGCAAGTAAGGAATTGTCATAATTTTTATAATGTTGATAGTTCTCTCATTCATCAATTAAGGAAGTTTAGTGAAAAGAGTAGCGGCAAATCCTTTCATCATTATTGCGGCAGTTTTTTTATTAAGTTCCGCTTTATACTTACTTGGATGGTCAACTATATATCCAAATTTAACCCCTGAAAATATTTTACCAATTATATTTTTTGTTGCTTTAAACGCTGTAGCTGCTTTTTTTTGGGACCACTTAAAGCTTTATTCAATAGGTTTTGGGGTGGAGTCAAGACTGCAGAAAGTCAGATTCGACCGTATTGGAATATTAGGAATAGTGTTAATACTATTCGAGCTCGCAATATATGGAGTACCGCTGTTAGGGCAAATCGCTTATTCTGATTTTGGTGCACCAATCATTCATGTACTTGCAGTGTCAGCACTACATGTTGCAGTTATTTATCACTCTTGGGCTTTCGTGCATAAGAAAAGTAAATTTGGTAGAAACTATTTAATTATCTTTTTCATTCTCGCCATGCTGATATTAAATCGCTTTTTGTTACTATTCATGGCTATTTCATTCGTCTTTTCATATGTTTGTAAACCCGGTTTCAAAACTAAGCAGTTTTTATTCTTCATTTTTTTCAGTGTTAGTGTTTTGGTCTTATTTGGTGAGTTGGGGATAATAAGAATGGCTATGATTGCCGACATGGATTATTCCCAGGCTAGAAACTACATATTAGAAGCAGGTTTTGCATCTGAACGATATAAAGATAAGGGTTATCCAGTTAGCTTTTACTGGGTGTGGTTATATATCACTTCCCCAATTTCCAATTTCGTATACAACATTGAGAATTCCAGCGGTGCATACAGCCTCTTCAAATTACCTAATGTGTTTCTCTCGGAAATCCTGCCGCAAACTATTTCTAAGCGCTTAATTAGTGCATTTGAAATTAATCATTTGGAAGTTAAATTGATTGTACCACATCTTAATGTATCAACCTCACTCGCCGCAGTTTACAATGGTGGTTGGTTGGTTGGAATATTTTTTTATTTTTCTTACTACACTTTCCTCTTTTTCTATTTAGCCCTGACTTTCAACGGCGTAGTAAAGACGGTACTAATTTCATTTTTCAGTATTTTAAGTATGTTTTTGGTTTTTCATAATGTATTCAAGATGCCTATTTTCTTGTTTTCAATATTCCTTTTACTTTCATTAAAATTTACTTTGAGGAAAAGCTTTGTCGCTAAATAAAATCGATATAGTACTCGCAAGCTTCAACGGTTCCAAATACATAAAGGAACAAATTGAATCAATACAGCTTTGTAATGGTTATGATAAACTGGTTAACAAAATAATCATATCGGATGACTATTCTAGTGATGATACGAAAGATATTTTGAATGAATTTGGTGATGAAAAAATATGCTTTCATTATAATAAAAACGCAAAAGGCCCGGTTGGAAATTTTGCCCATGGACTAAGCTTATCAACAGCTAGTTTTGTCATGTTTTCTGATCAAGATGACGTCTGGTATCAAGATAAGTTAGAGAAATTTTACGAGAAGGCTATATTGTTGGATGATAAGAATCCCGGTGCTGTGTATTCTGATTTACTATTGGTAAACGATAAATTATTACCTCTGGGTCAAACCTTTTTCTCCAATGAGAATATTCCGCATAACTGGGGCACAAATATATCAAATTTATATCTTCAAAACGTGGCACCTGGATGTGCCATGTTAATCAATCGATGCTGCGTTAATAGAGTTTTTCCAATGAATGAAGAAAAAATTTTAATGCATGATTGGTGGGTACTATTATTTTCATCCGTCTATTCAAATGTAATTGTAATTAACGAGCCTTTAACTAGATATAGGCAGCATAGTAGCAATGTTATCGGTGCTAGCGTGAAAGGAGGATGGAAAACGTACTTCCAAAAACTTAAAATGTCTAGGCTTAATTTTCATAGAGCCATTCGACAGATAGGGTATTTTAAATCGCAACTCACTAACCTTGAAATGAATAGTTTGGAGTCAGTTGATAAATCTAGATTGGATTTTTTAAGTAACTTTTACTCTGTAAATTTCAATAGACGTTTCGGAGCTGCCATTTGTACTAATAGGTACAAATCAACTTTAATACGTGACTTAGGGACCAGGATTTTTATTTTAATAGGTTAATAATGTCATGTTTTATATTTCAGTAGTGTCACACAATCATTTAGCAATTTTAAAGAATTTGAACACTTTGCCAGTCCTTGCTAAAAATGAAAATGTAGTCGTAAAGTTACAAGACAATTGTAACGAGGTCGGTCTTGAGCCCTGGTGTTCAGATAACAATATAAGTTATCAAAGCAATAGTAAGAAACTGGGCTTTGGTCAGAATAACAATATTGTTTTTTCAAGATTTAAAAAATCGCTGCCGACAATGGATGATGGTTATTTTGTTGTTTTAAATCCTGATGTAGTGATTAATGAAGCACAGTTATTTGAACTGATAACTACAATGCAAAGCAGTAAAGCCAAATTAGCCGCGATTAACCTTTATAAAGATAGAGAACTACAAGAGTCGGATAATTCCATAAGAAATTATCCAAAGTTATCAGATTTTATAAGGTCATTTTTATTTAAGAATAATCCATCAGTAATAGACAAGAGTAAAGTATGTAAGCCCACGTCAGTACCATGGGCAGCGGGGTCATTTTTATGCTTTACTTTAAACCACTATGATCAACTTGGTGGCTTTGATGAAGGATATTTCATGTATTGTGAAGATTTAGATATTTGTTATCGCTCAGCAGTACAATATAATTCACAGGTTTTATATTGCCCTGACATTAAAGCTATTCATTTGGCCCAGCATGCCAATAGGTCTATTTTTTCAATGCATTTTATTTGGCATATTACTAGTATTTGTAGATATTTTAATAAACGAATCTTTGGAGTTTAATATTATCAAAAGAAAAGGAATTATTTTAGCTGGCGGTAGTGGAACTCGTCTCTACCCATTAACCAAAGTGGTAAGTAAACAGTTGATGCCTGTTTACGACAAGCCTATGGTTTATTATCCCCTTGCAACCTTAATGCAGGCAGGCATTCAAGAGGTATTAGTGATTTCCACGCCTGAAGAAATTCACCGTTTTGAGGAGTTATTGGGCAATGGCGAAAACTTCGGTATTTCCATCTATTATAAAGAGCAGCTTAGTCCTGACGGTTTAGCGCAAGCATTTATTTT
>JBLIDR010000087.1:0-6962 GCA_047632655.1 Francisellaceae bacterium
TGTCAATACCAATAGGATCGAACATGAATGATATTGCTGTAGAACACATTATTAAAACTACCAATCAATTTATTGCTAAATCGTAAATAGGCTAATAATCGTTTTTTTGGAGACTGAGATACATCAAAAGGTAATTTACTGTTAAATCACAGGTGGGATGATGGTCGTGGATACAGATAGCACAGCTTAAAGTGTCATGGATTGTATTCGTTGATAGCTAGCAGGTTAAAGCTTGGGAACAATCCGTCGATAAAATAGTATACCAATTCACTTTAAAATTAATCGCATATTACGCCTAGTTCAAAAATTGAACATATGGTCTTTAAGGCACATGTTTGCAATCCAGCAGTGTAGTGATAAATGGGAAGGAAATGAGCCAATCTGTTGTAAGCGAGTTAAATGATTCTTCCGTAGAAGATATTAGTATTGTTATGTGTGTATACAATCATGAGGCTACTGTCGCTGAAGCGATTGAAAGTGTACTTAAACAAAATACAAAATATGAATATGCTATTTATTGTTTAAATGATGCTTCTACAGACAATAGTGCAGATGTGATTCAACACTATGTAGATAAATACCCTGATAAAGTTAAAATTTTTACGAGTCCTAAAAATTTAGGTATAGGTAAAAAATCAATGTTGTTTCATAATCCTCCTGTGAATGGCAAGTATTGGTGTTTATTAGCGGGTGATGATTATTGGACAGATGATAATAAATTAAGGCAACAAATTGATTTTTTGGAAAAAAATAATGATTATGTCGGATGTGCTAGTTATACGGTTTTAAAAGATGAAGTTGAAGGAACAGAGAGTTTTTTTAAGCCTAGAGTCACTTCATTTAATTTAATAGATCTTCATATCCATCGAGGTAGACAGCCCTACTATGTTCATCCTAGTAGTATCATCTGGAAAAATATTTATCGAGATAAGTTGTCATTTTTACCGCCAGCGTTTAGAAAAACTAAAGCGACGGGTGATGTTATGTTAAAAAATGCAATGTTAGCTTGCGGTAAAAAAATGAATGTTATACCAACAGTGATGAGTTGTTATCGTTTTACAGGAAAAGGCGTATGGAGTCGTTTATCTTCAGAGCAACAAGTGGAATTGAATAAAAACATCCTTAAAAATACTAAACGTATATTGCCATGGAAATGGCGTTGTATTATCTACTTACAAAAAGTGCGCCAAAAAATCAAGTGTTTTCAAAGCGTGATTCCAGGTCCTATAAATGACTGATAAATTTTCTTTTTATAAAGAATACCCAAAGACTTGCGCAGATGATGATTTTTGGGGGCAAGTAAAACGTACGGTTAATGGTGAATCGGTATCAGACGACCAAATTAATATGATAGTTCAGGCAAGTACAAATTCTCTTGAGCTTAATGAAAATGATACTCTGCTCGATCTTTGTTGTGGAAATGGTGCTTTATCTGACCGACTATTCGCGCATTGCAATGGCGGTTTAGGTGTAGATTTTTCTGAGCATTTAGTGGCCATTGCAAATAAATATTTTTCAAAGCCAGCAAATAGAGAATTTGTAGTGTCTGATGTAATTAAATTCTGTCAACAAGTAAAGCAAGCCGAAAATTTTACTAAAGCTATTTGCTATGGCTCGTTCTCATATTTAGAAGAAGATAAAGCAGAGCTTTTACTCGTTCAATTATATAAGTCATTTTCAAATGTTAAATACTTTTATATTGGTAACTGTCCAGACAAAGCCTTGTCCGATAAATTTTTTGAACAAGGTAACGATATTGCATATGTGTTAAACGATCCAAGTTCTGCAATTGGCATATGGCGGACCAAAGAAGAGTTTTGCGTATTAGCAAATCGTACTGGTTGGAAAATAACGTTTAGAAAAATGCCCGATTTATACTACGCAGCGCATTACCGTTATGACGTGCTTTTATCTCGTGTCTGAAAATATGACTTTTGATAAACAAGTTACTTGGATTTCAGGTATGCCTCGTTCCGGAACTACTTGGCTTTCTCAAATATTTGCTTCTTCGCCAGATGTGCGTTTGAAATTCTGCCCACTTTTTTCTTATGAGTTTAAAAATAAGCTTGACCAAAATAGCAATAAAGCTGATTGGTTAAAGTTATTCAAAGATGTGTATAACACTGAATCTGAATATTTAGATCAAGACTATTTACGTAAAGATGGGTTGGTACCTAGTTTTATAAATAAAAAACAAGCTCCAGAACACCTTGTTATTAAATCAACTCGTTTCCATCAGTTATTACCAAATATATTACGGCTACACTCAGAAATTAAATTTGTTCACATTGTTCGACATCCATGTGCAAGTCTCTATTCTTGGCTTAGTAACCCCTATGAATTCCCAAGTAATGCAGATCCAAAAATAGAATGGAGAACAGGTAACTGTAGAAAAAATGAATTCGGCGAGTTTTGGGGGTTTATTGATTGGAAATGGACTACAGAACAAGCGCTTAAATTGGAAAAGCTTTATCGAGATCGTTTTAAAGTTATTAGATATGAAGATTTGATGCAGTCGCCGAAATTATTCGCTCAGGAACTATTTAACTTTTGCGGCCTTAAATATGAGCAATCAACCGAAGATTTTTTGATGTTATCTCACAGTAAGCATGATGAAAATAAGCGCTCTGTGTTTAAAAGTCCAGACCAAATATTGCAATGGCATGAGTACTTAGACTCAAGCATTGTAAGTGAAATATTAAATGATATCGAAGGTACTGAATTGGAACAATTTTCGTTGAAACAAATCGTTCAGGATATAAAATGACGAAGAAAAAAATTAATGATCTCGCCATTTTTGGGGGTGATGCACTTTTTTCAGAGTGCAAATCTACTTCAAATCTATTAAAACCGGATATAGAAAAGTTTTTGAATTATTCGAAAGAATTTTTTATACAGCGTCAATACACGAATAATGGGCCTAATGTTCAATTATTAGAAAAGAGACTTGCTAAATTTCATCATACTAAATATTGCCTTGCTTTTTCTAGTGGTTTTTGGGCCTTAGTTTTAGCTATTAAAGCTTTATGCTTAGAGGGGAAAAGTGAAATAATAATGCCATCACTTACTTATCGTAGAATGAGTGATATGGCTGCTTGGGTAGGACTCAAACCTAAATTTTGTGAGGTCGATGAAGAAAGCCTTGCAATGACGGTCAAAACGGTTTTACCTTGTATTAATGAAAGAACAGCATTGATTTTAGGTGTGCATCCAATTGTAAATTGTTGTGAATCTCAGGCGTTAGTTGAACTCGCTCAATCGAAAGGAATTCCTATTTTATTTGATTCTGTTGAATCTGTTTATGAGCATACATCAGATGGAAAAGTGGGTGGATTTGGTGAGGCCGAGTGTTTTTCATTACATGCCTGTAAACTATTCAATGGTTTTGGTGGTGGTTATTTGACCACAAATAGTAAAGCATTAACCAATAAGTTATCAGCTATGCGTACTTTTGGTTTTGTTAATCGAGATAGTGTCGAAGTTGAAAATGGACTTAATGCTAAATTGAATGAAATGCATGCCTGTATGGCGCTAGCAAGCCTTGATGATATTGATATTCAAATTAATGCAAACAAAAAACGGTACCACACTTATAAAGAACAATTAGCCTTAGTGAGAGGCCTTAGGCTTTTAAAGTTTGATGAGAACTATGAATCTGGTTATAAAAATATTGTTGTAGAAGTTTTACAAGATTGGCCTTTTTCTCGCGATGAAACTATTCAAATACTTAACGAAGATAATATTTTAGCCCGTCCGCATTATTATCCTCCCTTGCATCGTAAAGATATGTTATTTGATTTTGTTCCTGCACATTTGCCCTTAACTGATGAGTTAGCCCAAAGATTTATTAATTTACCTTGTGGGCAAAAAGTATCAAACAATGACATAAAGCAAATCGTTTGTTTTTTATTGTTTATACAGAAATATTCAAAATCAATTAAAGCTAGATTAAATCAGGGTACTGAAATATGAATGAGTATTTAACAGCTTTATGTGAAAGAGTCAGCTCTACTAAAATTGAAAAGCCAATACCGGTAGGCCAATTGTATTTCCCTGACTGGGAAAGGTATGAGGAAACATTCCGAGATATTTTTGAACGTGAATATTATAATAACAATGGACCATTATTAACCCTTCTAGAAAACAAATTACAGCAATACCTAGGGGTGAAGCACGTAATATGTACCAGCAATGCGACAATGGGATTGATGATAGCAGCGCAAGCATTAGAGCTATCAGGAAAAGTTATTCTACCCGCTCATACATTCATAGCGAGTGCCCAGTCTCTTAAATGGGCGGGGCTTGAACCTGTATTTTGTGATGTGGATTCCAATACTCACCATATAGATGTGAGTAAAATTGAAGCTCTTATAGATGAAAATGTTTCTGCAATAATGGCTGTGAACTTGTGGGGAGGGGCAAGTGAGGTTTCTGCTTTAGAGGCTCTTGCAAATAAACATAGTATAAAACTCTATTTTGATTCTGCTCAAGCTTTTGGTTGTTGGATAAAAGATAAAGCAATCGGTAATTTTGGCGATCTAGAAGTGTTTTCCTTTCATGCGACTAAAATATTGAGTGCAGGTGAAGGAGGTTGTATTTGTACTAATAATGATGGTTTAGCCGCTCGTATTAAATCCATAAGGCCAAGTTATGGAGCAAGCACCTCAGTCAATATTATTAAAGTAGCTAATGCCAGAATGTCTGAAGCACAAGCTGCGATTGCTTTACTGAGTTTTGATGATTTTGAAAAAAATAAAAAAAACAATTTTAATCTATTTAATCAATATAAAAAAAGGTTAGCCGCTATTGAGGGAATAGAGCTGAAACAAACAGCAGGTGTAACATGCTCTAATTTTCAAAGTGTAGTTTGTCAAATTAATGAAAGTATATTTGGCATATCAAGAAATCGGTTAATTGAATTATTAAAGACAAAAAACATTCTTGCCAGACGATATTTTTATCCTGGAACCCATAAAACTATTGAATTCAAAAGTACCAATTTTGAGTTGCCCATCACAGATTATTTAAGTGAATCTTGCATTCAACTGCCTATAGGCGCTTTTGTTGATATACCTACTGTTGATACTATATGCGATGTTATTGAGTTGATTCAGAAAATGCCTCAATTTTTTGATTCTGTAATGTCGGAAACTAAAAAGTGAAATTAGGCATTATGCAGCCTTATTTTTTTCCTCATTTAGGGCATTTTGCTTTAATTGCAGCAGTTGAACAGTGGGTTGTATTTGATGTGACGCAATACACCCCTAAGTCTTGGATGAATCGTAATCGAGTTTTACATCCTGTTAACGGATGGAATTACGTATCAATTCCTTTAATAAAATCATCGACGTCAATTAAGTCACAGAGTGCGCGGGTAAAAAACATACAAGAAAGTAAACAAACTATTCTTGGTAAACTGAGTCATTATAAAAAATCAGCCCCATTTTATTCACAAGTGATAGAGCTCGTTACAAAAACATTTGAGCGTGAGAAAACGGATTCACTAGTTGACTTAAATGTCTCAGCGTTAAAAGAAGTTTGCCAATACTTGAACATTTCTTTTAAGTACCGCATTTGCTCAGAGTTAGATATACCTTTTCCTAATAATATTTCTGCAGGTCAATGGGCACCTTTAATATGTAATCATTTAAAGGCAACAGGATATATTAATCCTCTCGGTGGAAAGGCTCTTTTTGATGTAAGTGAGTTTGAGCAATTTAGAATTGATTTATATTTCTTGGATTTTTTATCCTATCAATATGATACGAACCCGTATGATTTCGAAAGTAATCTTTCTATTCTTGATGTAATGATGTGGAACTCACCAGAAAAAATTAAGAAAGTGATTGATGCACATAGCTTATTAATTAGGGGGTAGGACCGCTGCTTAAACTCGCTATGAAACAATTACAACATTCCTTAAAAGATGCGCGAATAAACTACTATACTAAATATAACTAGGAAATCAGTAGCGATTTATTTTTCATCTGGTTTTACAGCTGAATCATTTTCAACAATCCACTCTTCAATTTCTTTACAGCTTATCGTGTAAGGGGCAAAATATATGCCCCTTGTGTCCAGTGTTCCAGCACTGTAGGTAATAAAGTCAAGTTGAATGCCAACATGACGAGCAAGTGAAGAATAACCTGAAAAATCACCTGCTTCTCTTGCTATCCATGTTAAGGCTTTTACTTCTGAATTTGCAAAAATTAAATTCGTCCAAGCTGCGCCTGTTGGTCCTATAATTATCTCTGCTTGCTGCATCAAATCAACTTGTTGTAGAAAACTAAGGTCTTCCAAATAAATAATATCAAAATCATAATGGGCTAGCAGATTAACAACATCATTTTGGTTGTAACTTCGAATAAAATGCTTTCGTGCTAAAAATATTCGTTTCCTACTAGATACATTTGATTCTTGTTTCTGTTGGGTTAATGCGATTTTTTTTAAATATTGAATTGAGTCAGTATTAATATAGCAATTGGTTGCATCATATTTTTTTCCTAACGCCAAGTTTGGGGCAATATAATTGGGTGGGGTAATATAAATCAAGTCATCAATACGATATTGTTGACTACTCTGCAGCCAGATAATCTGATTTTTTATAGCAAATAAATCAAAGAATTTTTTAATCGATGGGATTTGTTGGGCTTTTTCTGAAATTAAAATCGGATAATGTCTATAATTTTTAGGAAGTAGTTGTATATATTGAAGTTTACTTAAAACCTCCAATATCCAATGATAATAATTAGTGTCACTGGAACCTGTTATTGCTATACCGCGTTGAATGTTTCCGGCATGTAACTTTCTCAATAAAATCTTTTTACTGCCATGGGCAATGATGTTTCCACCAGAGTAGTCTGCACTACTACTTAGCAAACTTGGTACCCTAGTCAATATAGTGAGATTTCTATCGAATGAAATGGCACTAGTAGTGGGGGATATTGTTGCATTTTCAAATT
>JBLIDR010000088.1:0-6947 GCA_047632655.1 Francisellaceae bacterium
TGTTTTAGGCGTTACCCTATCAAAGATTTTAGGCCAAGGTTCACTCTTTGGTATGGCGCTTTCATCAATACCAATGACAGGTGGACATGGTACAGCTGGAGCATTCGGCCCTATCTTAGAATCTCATGGGCTAGATAATGCATCATCAATTTCTATTGCCGCAGCAACGTTTGGTCTTATTGCTGGGAGCTTAATCGGTGGCCCTGTAGCAAAACGATTGATGAAGAAACATGACTTGAAACCTAATGTCGATGATTTGCATGATGCTCATTTCGAGGCTGATCATAATCGTGAATCTGCAGTTAAAATTTCAGAATCTGGTATGTTTAATGCTATATCTGTAATTTCTTTTGCAATTGGACTGGGGGCAATCATTACTTTTGGTTTTGAACAATTGAAATGGGTTTTCCCTGTATATATAGGTGCTATGTTTGCCGCAGCAATCATTCGAAATTTGTCTGATTTCACTGGTTTGTTTACAATTAAAGATAACGAAGTTCAGGTTGTAGGTGAAATTTGTTTATCTTTATTTTTGGCTATGGCTTTAATGCGGATGAATTTAGCTTCACTGTTAGATCTAGCTATACCCATTCTAATTATTTTGTTTTCTCAGGTATTATTGGTTGCCTTATTTGCTTATTTTATTACATTTAGAGTTATGGGTAAAAATTATGATGCTGCTGTAATGGCTTGCGGTCATTGCGGGTTTGGATTAGGGGCTACACCAAATGCAATGGCAAACATGAATGCCTTTACTGCTCGTAACTTTCCATCACCTAAAGCTTTCTTTGTGCTACCTATTGTTGGGTCCCTTTTTATTGATTTTGTCAATGCAGGGACAATTACAGGATTTTTAAATTTTTTACTTTAGGTTCGTTTTATAATTTATATCTAAGAACCTTTAAGATTATTAATCATGAACATATTTTTATTTCTGTTAGCCCTTAAATTTATACGGCAAATATTCAGGTGTCCAAGTTGCTTCATCAACAAGCTTTTCAATCTCATCATCTGATAAGTTTTGATGCTCTGTAAATCCTGATTTGACAGCCTCTTTAGCAACCGCTATAGCAATTGTTCTTGATATTTCACGAATTTTTGTGAGTGGTTGTAATAAATTAGCATATTTATCTTTAGCTGCTGGAGAGATATTAGCAAGCTCAATAGCTGCTGTTAGAAACATGTGATCTGAGATATGGTTTGCTTTAATAGCTACTATACCAAGTCCCAAACCAGGGAAAATATAGCAGTTATTAACTTGGTCAATTCTTCTAGGTTTACCATTTATAACTCTGTCTGGAAATGGGCTCCCTGTACCGACAATAGCCTTATTATCAGTCCACTTATAAACATCAGCTGGATCAGCTTCTGCTTTGCTGTTTGGATTTGAAATTGGAAATACAATTGGGTGATTGCAGTTTTTTGCCATTTGTTTGATTACTGCCTCACTGAATATACCACCTTGAGCGCAAACACCTAAAATCATAGTTGCCTTAGCATTCGTGACAGTTTCAAGTAATGTTATGTTATTTTTATTGGCAATATTCCAGTCTGATAAGTTACTGACTTTTTTTGCAAATTGTTGCTGGAAATCTAAATTTTCTAAATTATCAGTTAATAGCCCAAAACGATCAACTAAGAACAAACGGCTTAGAGCTTCGCTATTTGATAGACCCGCATATTCCATTGATTTTATAATTAAGCGGCTGATTCCTGCTCCAGCAGAACCAGCTCCTACGACAACAATATTTTGTTTCTCTATGGGTAGCTCTGCTGCGTGGGTTGCTGAAAGTAATGCGCCCGTGACAATAGCAGCTGTACCTTGAATATCATCATTAAATGTGCATAACTGATCTTTATATTTATTTAATAGTTTTAATGCGTGCTGCTGACCAAAATCTTCAAATTGTAATAATACCTTAGGGAATCTTTTCTTGATTGCTTTGATAAATAATTCAACAAAATCATCATATTCTTGGCCGGTGATTCGCTTATGGCATGATCCAATATATAATGGATCGTTTAACCGTTCCTCATTGTTGGTACCAACGTCTAACAAAATAGGTAAAGTTTTTTGAGGTGCAATACCGGCACAAGCGGTGTATAGAGATAGTTTACCAATTGGTATTCCCATTCCTCCAGCACCTTGGTCTCCTAAACCTAAAATACGTTCACCATCAGTTACGACAATAACTTCAGTATCATCAAATGAGCTATGTGACAAAATATCATCAAGATAATCACGGTCTTCATAGCGAATAAAAACGCCTCTGGCATGGCGATATATTTCACTAAACTTTTCACAAGCTTCACCTACATGTGGAGTATAAACTAACGGAGTCATTTCAACCGGATATTTGCATAGTAGAGCATAAAATAAAGTTTCATTCCTATCTTGAAGGCCGCGTAAATAAATATGTTTTTCTAGATTAGAATTTTTATTGTTAACTACGTTGAGTGTTTTTTTAACCGCTTCATCTAGATGTGTGTGATGAGGGGCAACAATTCCACGTAGTTTCAAAGTATCAATTTCATCAAGAGTAAAAGATGTACCTTTATTAAGGAGGGGCTCATGAATAAGATCATACCCATGAGTTGTTACTTCTAAATATTTCTTACCTGAAGAATCTTTTTTTACCGTAAAGCTCATTTAAATATCCTATTGTGTGTAATATAATTTTGTTAATTCTAGCTAATATAGTGCTGAAATTCAGTATTTTTTAAAATTACTAAATTTTTATTACCTATAGTTACCACTGTACTAAATATAACCCGCGTGTAGTTAAACCATCCGTAGTGTGGAATGTTAAGGAAAAAAAGTCTTGTTTGTGCGTTATCGCTGTTTTGTGGTCTTAGCTTATCTTCTGAAAAGCTTTTAGCATTAAAGCATATAACATAGAAGATTATCACAATCAATTATATAGTGATGTAACGCCATATGAGCTTGGCATTGGCGATAACTTTAAACCAATTTATTATAAAACTCAAAACTCCGGTGAGGATTATCTTTACCTTGGCCCTAATGAAGTATTTTTTCTCGCACAGGCTCTTTATTACTAGGTGATCCCACACTAAATCCAGAGTTAGATCTATATTTTAGTAGGGGTAAAGAATATGCCTACATCAGTATCTTTGTGAGTAAACGTGATGCACTAGAATGGGGATTCATCACATCATTTCCGGGTCAAATTTCTGCAGATTTGTTATAACCGCTTCTCATCGAGGTGTTGGTACAATGCTGTCAATTCAGATTGATGATAATGAACCAGCTGAAGTGGTTTTCACTACCAAGATGATCATTTTGGAATAAATTTACCTCGTTTGTCTAATGGACTTCACACTTTTAAAGTTGAACTTACCAAATCTATTTACGCTGCTAATTTAAGGGTCTTTAACGTAAGGCTTTCAGGCAATGGTGTTAATGAATCTTATGTTGTAAAGGAAAGATGGAGGCCTAAGGCGCGTTATTCTCGCTGGATGAGTTCAGCAAATCCAGACGATGTTAGAGCTTGGATTATAGAACTTTCAAGTGATAGTGAATATAATCACTATTCACCAATAACAACTAATTTTGGATGCACGGGGCCAATTTTTAAACTTGGTGGTATTGCTCGAAACATGAATATGTCAATATGGAGCTCTAGTTAAAATAAAGATCTATTATGAAGTAGAAGTGCCAAATAATTCTACTCAATTAACTATAATGACAGTCAGTGGGCTTGATAAAGATATTGCTCCAAATAAAAGTTTAATGTTTAAAAAAGGATCTGAACACTATCTCAATAATGATTGTATTTCACAAGTAAATGGATCCAATCAAACATGTACTATTAATTCACCATCAGAAGGCAGATGGCTGATTACCTTTACTGCACCTGAAACACAGCTTAATGGTGATATTACTGTGAGCAGCATCATTGAATAGAATAATTGGTTCTATACGTAATTGCGTGGATTAAATCAAATATTAAGCTACAGAGAATTTAACCCTATCCATTTATTAAATGTCTAATTTAATATGTTAAAATAATCTTTCAGCATATTAAGCCATACGATCTTCTGGTCAAAACTTTTATCTTATTATTAAAGTTTTATTGTACAATAAGATTTTATAGATAAGCTAAAGACATAGTTTGAATCTGTAATATAAAATATCAGGCTTATCCTGTATTTTTCATCCCCGCTGCAATGCCTGAAATAGAAAGCATTAACGCATTTTCAAGTTGGGTTTTGTCATCGACATTTAGCTTGTCAAACTTAAGACGTTTGAGAACTTCAGCTTGTAAAATATTGATCGGGTCAATATAAGGCTTACGATATTCAAGTGCCCCTCTTAAGTTATGACGCTCCTCTTCAATAGGCAGGTCTTTAGCGATTATATCATTGTATTTATTTACCTCTTTAAGGTGTTCGCGCAGTTTAGCGCCATAATCTCTTAATGATTTATTAACAAGAGCTCTGTCATAAAAGCTAGCAATGTTGCTATCAGCTTTTGTTAGAACCATATCAAGTACATCCATAAAAGATAGAAAAAATGGCCAATCAGAGATCATTGCTTGCAGAGTATCCAGTTTTCCTTCATCTATCGCTTTTTTAAATGCAACATCCATGCCCAGCCAGGCTGGAAGAATTAGACGTAATTGAATCCAAGCAAACATCCAAGGGATGGCACGCAAAGTTTCTATCCCACCTGTTGATTTTCGTTTTGCTGGTCGGCTTCCAATAGATAATCTACCTAGCTCATGTCCTGGCGTGGCATTATGGAAATAATCAAGGAATTCTGGATCATCCATCACTGTTTTACGATATGATTTGGTTGAAATGGCTGAGAGTTCATCCATTAAGGATATCCATTCATCTTTTGGTTTGGATGGTGGTAATAGGGTGGCTTCAACGACTGAGCTTGCATATAGAATTAAGTTATGACGCGCGGAGCGAGCCGAGCCATATTTTTGTTGAATGACCTCTCCTTGCTCAGTAACTCTTAAATTCCCATCTACTGTACCTGGAGGCTGGGAAAGCATTGCTGCCTGAACTGGTCCTCCTCCGCGGCCAACTGTGCCACCACGCCCATGAAAGAAATTTACTTTGAAGTGATGTTTCTTCGCTACGTCAAGAATTAATGATTGGGCTTGATATAATGCCCAGCTTGCTGCAAGTTTTCCAGCATCCTTGCCTGAGTCTGAATAACCAATCATTACTTCCTGTTTTTTGTTAGAATAGAGCTTATAATCTTCAATCGAAAATAATTTGTCTAAAACAGCAGGCGCGTTATTCAAATCATCCAAAGTTTCAAATAGGGGTACGGTTCGTAGTTGATTTTCTATACCGCATATTTTTTGTAATAAGCAGACTGAGAGGACATCTGAAACCGTAGAAGCCATAGAAATAATATAAGCACCAAATTGATCTGAAGGTAATCTTGCAATAGTCTTAAGGGTGTCAATAACTTCTTGTTCTTCGGCATCGAATGGGCAATTATATGGTAATAAAGGTCTTTTGCTACTAAGTTCTTGTATTAACCAATTACATTTTTTATCCTCTGACCACTTCTGATAATTACCGAAATTTAAATATCGGCATATTTTGGCAATAACATTTTGATGTCTAGTTCCTTCCTGTCTAATATCAAGCTTAACTAAACAAAGGTCAAACGTGTTTAAACGTCTAATTAAATCAAGCAAATGATTGTTGGCCACGGCCTCAGCATTTACAGAGCATAAGCTGTCATAAATCAACATGAGAACTTTACTTATTTCAGCCTTAGAATTTATACATTTTTCATTATAAATATAAGTCTTCTTATTTATACATTCGCTGAGCCAATTTCTGGTGTATGCAATCTTATCGCGTAAAATTCTTAAAGTATAACGATATGGCTCATGGTCATTGTTAGATATTTTTTTGATCTCATCAGAACAATCATTAAGTGATATAGATTGAACTAAGCTGTTGACTTCTTTGAAATATAAGTTGAAAGCAGTCCATCTGGCTGCTAGAACAGCTCTTTCTGTTATGTTTGAAATTACAAATGGATTGCCATCACGATCTCCACCCATCCAACTACCAAATGTGATTGGAGTGGTGTTTATATGAAGTTTATCTAACCCTTTACTTTCCAGTAAATAATCTAATCTTCTTAAATACCAGGGTATGGCGTCCCATAATGTTTCTTCAATCACGGCAAACCCCCATTTGGCTTCTTCAAGAGGCGTTGGTTTTTTCCTTCTAATTTCATCCGTTAACCAAGTGCTTGTAATTAATGTATATAATTGTCGATCAATGTCTTGTTTGTGGTAATCAGTCACGAGTTTTCTTTTTTTAATAAGTTCAGAAATTTGAGAGTATTTTTGTATAAGTGTTCTGCGTTTCACCTCAGTTGGATGGGCGGTTAATACCAATTCAATAGAGAGGTTCTCAATGGTTTTTTGTAGCTTTGATTTTGAAATTTTCTTTTCTAATATGAGATCTACCAATTGCTCAAATGTATGTGTTGGGCGCTCAATGTCTGCCCCATGCATTGACTCTGAAATATTAACTAAATTTAAAAAATGACCAAATGAGCGCGCAACAAGAAATAATTTATTTGAGTCTAGCTCACGCATCAAATTAGCAACTTGATTTAAATAATTTTGATTATGATTTTTATTTGCATCAATTGATAGTAATCTAACTTTTTCAATTAATTCATAATTTTCTTCTCCGCATTGTTTGGTAATAACTTTGCCAAGAATGCGGCCCAGTAAATCTACATCTGCTTTTAAGTTTGGATTATAATAATTTGACATATCTTTCTGAATTAAGTAATAATGAGGATAATTATAGCACTTAAAAATGCTAATATATCAATTTATGATCTAAGATTACTCTTAGCTTAAAGCAATCAAATAATAATAAAATATCAGTTCATGTTTATGGACTTAATTAAGCGCTAAGACAATAAACTA
>JBLIDR010000089.1:0-6922 GCA_047632655.1 Francisellaceae bacterium
TAATACTAAAAGATGCTGATGGAAAATTAACTGTTAGTAAAGTCGATAAAAAACAAAAAAAACGTAACCCTCAACCACCTTTTATTACCTCAACAATTCAACAAGAAGCCTCAAGGAAACTTGGTTTCAGCACTAAAAAAACCATGATGGTTGCACAGCAACTATATGAAGGAATGGATTTAGGCAGTGGCGAATCAATGGGTCTGATCAGCTACATGAGAACTGATTCCATTCATCTATCGCAAGACGCTATAACAGATATACGTGATTATATTGTAAAGAATTATGATGAAGACCAAGTGCCAAAAGAACCCAGAGTATTTAAATCAAAATCTAAAAATGCTCAAGAAGCGCATGAGGCCATTAGACCAACCCTTGTTGAAAAGCATCCTGATATGGTAAAACAATATCTAACTGCTGACCAATTTAAATTGTACAGCCTTGTATGGAAGCGTGCTGTTGCTTCACAAATGATTCATGCCGTTATCAATACATTAAGCATTGATTTAACCACTGGAAACGAGCAACATACTTTTAGGGCTACTGGCTCAAATATACACAAACCTGGATTTATTGCTTTATACCAAGAATCAACTGATGATGATAAAAAAAATGAAGGCGAAGAAGGCATGAATATCCCCATGCTTAAAGAAGGGGAAACTGTTGATTTAGTTGAAGTAACCCCTAAACAGCATTTCACTGAGCCGCCACCAAGATATTCTGAAGCAACTTTAGTCAAATCACTTGAAGAGCACGGTATTGGACGACCCTCTACTTATTCATCTATCATATCCACATTATTACATCGTGAATATGTAGAGTTAATTAACAAGCGCTTTCATCCAACCGATGTTGGGAACGTGGTAAATAAATTTTTAACTGAATATTTCAATAAATATGTTGATTATGATTATACCGCCAAATTAGAAGACAAACTGGATTCTATCGCAAATGGTAAAACAAAATGGTTACCAGTTATGGAACAGTTTTGGAAACCATTCATTAAACTAATATCCGACATTGATGGCAACGTAAAACGCAGCGATGTAACTCAAGAGAAAATGGATGAGAAATGCCCTGACTGCGGCAATGAACTAAGCATTCGTTTAGGTCGAAGAGGTAAATTTATTGGATGTACAACTTATCCAGAATGTAAATATACTAGACCGCTAGATTCTAACGGAGAAGTGCAAGAAAAAGTTGAACCGGAAATTGTACCAGATAGAAAATGCCCTAGTTGTGAATCAGACCTAGTAATAAAAGTAGGTAGATATGGAAAGTTCATCGGTTGTTCTGGCTATCCTAATTGCAAACATATTGAGCCATTAGAAAAACCAAAAGATACTGAAATAGAATGTCCTCAATGCAAAAAAGCAAATATAATGGAAAAGAAATCCAGACGTGGAAAAATATTTTACTCCTGTAATCTTTACCCTAAATGCAAATACTCTTTATGGTATATTCCAATCAAAGAAGCCTGCCCTAAATGTAGTTGGCCAATATTGATGTTTAAGAAAACAAAAAAGTTTGGCGAGCAAAAAGTTTGTCCTCAAGAAGAGTGTGATCATATCGAAAACTTAGAATCACCTGAAGAATAAACACATATGGCTATAAAAGTATTTAAATGCAAATGAAAAATATTTCCATTCATGATATTGATCAAATTCTACCACAAACCCAATGTACAAAATGTGGTTATGATGATTGCTTAGCTTACGCAAAAGCTATATATTCAGGAATTCCATATAATCAGTGCCCTCCTGGCGGACAAATCGGCATTAATAAATTATCTAAACTTTTAGATCATGAAACCATGAAGCTTAATCCTGACAATGGGATAGAAAAACCTAAAGAAGTCGCAATAATAAATGAAGATTTATGCATTGGATGTAAAAAATGTATACTGGCCTGTCCAGTAGATGCCATTATCGGGACTGGTAAACAAATGCATACTGTTATTACACAAGACTGTAGTGGCTGTGAATTATGCATAGCGCCATGCCCGATGGATTGCATTGAGATGGTTGAACTCTCCCAAGAATTACAGCCAGAGAACATGGCGGTATTAGACTTTAATAACCAAAAAGATATATATCGATCTAAACATCAGAAGAGTATAGCGAGAGTTGAAAAACAACAAAAGACGAGCTGGCAGGAACATCAAAGCAATAAAAAATTAGTTAGCCAAAATAAAGATCAGAAAAAACAATATATTGCAGCCGCATTAGCTAACTTCAGAAAAAAGAAAATAAATCAAAATAACAATTACAACAGTAAATAACATGAACAAAGAAAAAATTAATTATATTTTCAATATATTTAAAACAAATAATCCCACCCCTAATACTGAATTAATTTATAATTCTACCTTTGAATTATTAATTTCAGTCATTCTTTCAGCTCAAGCAACAGATGTCAGTGTAAATAAAGCCACAGCATTACTTTATCCAGTCGCCAACACACCAGAAGATATATTAGATCTAGGCTATGACCAACTCTCTAATTACATAAAATCTATCGGACTGTATAAAAGCAAAGCGAAGAATATACTTAAAACTTGTGAAATGCTTATTATAGAACATCAAAGTAAAGTCCCTGATGACAGAAATGCTCTCGAAGCATTAGCAGGAGTCGGTAGAAAAACTGCCAATGTTGTTTTGAATACTGCATTTAAACACCCAACCATTGCAGTCGATACTCACATATTTAGGGTATCTAACAGAATTAATTTAGCTAAAGGTAAAACGGTAGAAGAAGTAGAACAAAAACTTCTTAAAAAAATACCAAAAGAATATAAACTTGATGCCCACCACTGGTTAATACTTCATGGTCGTTATACCTGTATAGCAAGAAAACCAAAATGCTATGATTGCTGCATACAAGAATATTGTGAATATAAATCTAAAATTTTTGAGGTAAAGCAACTTGTTTATACAACAGAGTAGATCATCATTAAGAGATTTTTATATAAAATGCTGGCAGAAAAAATTAACTAATTTGGCATTAGAACCTCTTGAGCAGCAAATTGTGAATGTTATTATTGAGCACCCGGAATATCAACACTCACTTAGCCCAAACTCAAAATCTATTGATAAAGATTATTCAGCCGAGTTAGGTGAAGTTAACCCATTCCTTCATATGGGTCTTCATTTAGCCATTAGAGAACAAGTTGATACCAACCGTCCTATTGGTATATTAAATGTCTTTAAACTTCTTAAAGAAAAACACGGCATTGAAAAAGCTGAACATCTAATTATGGATTGTTTAATTGAGTCAATGTGGCAAAGCCAACAAAATGGAATTCCTCCAGATGAACATGTATACTTAAACAGCATTAAAAACATTGACCGATAGAGCTTGTATAAAATGAAATTTTATTGTAATAATTACCAATATAGCCAATAAAAAAATATCGTGATGAATCCTAAAATGATGTTTATCAACCCACACCCTAAGGGCATGTGGATAATTGCTATTTCCAGTATATTTTTTACTGTAGGTATAGCGTCTATAGTAAATGCCTTTGTCCCTTTTGCTGTACAAACTTTATTATTAAAAAATGATGTAGCCTATAATATTTCATCTGTCGCTTTTTTATTCCTCTTAAATTTTTCTGCTCTTGCTGGTGGTATATTAGGCCATTTTTACAATCACAGAAGAAGTGTCATCGCCGGGGGATTATTTTCTACAATAGGCTTGGGCTTAATTGCAATTCCGAATTTATCATTAATTGGAGTATCCACATACTCAGTTGGGGTCGGATTAATTATTCCAAACCTCTATACACTATTAAGCCAACTATACGCCATTAATAACCCCAAAAGATTATCAGGATTTATGATAATTTATTTAGCTGCTAATATTGGATTTTTCTTTAGCACGGCCCTAGCCGATATCTTACCGCAATATATCGGATTCGGTAATTTCTTCTTGATATCTGGATTATTCACCTTAATTGGAACATATATATTTTTATTTTCAGAACAAGACTTTCGTATCAAACCAGGCATTGAATTATACAAGAATGCAAATAAGCATTCTTACTATTCATTATTTTTTATATTAGTAATTCTAAGTTTTTTTGCTAATTATTTCTTGCAACGCCTATTATTCAGTATATCCACGATCTTATTTCTTTCTTTAGTCTCGTTATGCTTTATCTTTTATTTGGCCCAAAAAAGTAAAATTAACCCTGAGAAACCAAGAAGCTCAATGCTTATTTTTATATTATTTATTTGCTCAGGGTTTTGGTTGGCAAATCGAGTATCAATTATTATCTTCAGCCAATACTCACATATTATATTAAACAGTAAACTTTTTAATATAACCTCCATGCCTATAAACATCCTATATGCTATCAATGTACTTATTGTCGCTTTAGTCGGAATATATTTAGCCCGCTTATGGCATAAAAGAAAAAGACAAACAGGGGCCAAAACGATATTGAAGGTCTGTACAATTTCATTATTGCTGACAAGTATTACATATTTATTATTCTGGATATGTGCTAATGAATTTATTTCAAACATCAATACAAATAGCATCATTATAATTATAGCCACGATCATTATCTCTATATCAGAAATAGTTTTAGCGCCTATCTACTTTGCAACAGCTGGTAAGTTTGCACCAAGAAAATATGAATCAATTATAATTGGGATTCAACAATTATTTGTTGGTCTAATGGGATGCATTGCAGTTGCGATAACCCATCAATCAATTGAATTTAATAAATTCATGCAACTAAAAAATATAAACCTTTCAATAACAGAAATCTGCATATATTTATTTTGTTTTCTTTTTTTTGTCGCAATTGTATCTTATATTTCAAACTATTTTTTACGTGATTAATAACTCTTAGATAAAATATAGTGAAACTTTAAGATAAATTAACTACAATGGGTTGATGTATATATATTTTTAAGGTGATTTAAATGGGATTAAATAATTGGGGCCCTAATAATTTTAACAAAAATAAGTCTCAAGCTAGAACTGTTGAGCATAGAGCTGTGCACAGTGCCTCAGAATCTATTGGGGTACTTAAATCTAATACAGTATTAAGAAATACATACTTACTATTATCTCTAACGCTAATTTTTAGCGCTATAACAGCTGGTTTATCGATGGTATATTCTGTCGGACAATTAAATCCAATTTTATTTCTTGTGGTTTATTTTGGATTATTCTTCGCTATAGCCAAAACTAAAAATAGCCCCATGGGGCTTGTTTTTACATTTGCTTTAACAGGGTTTCTTGGTTGGACTATTGGACCTATATTAAACATGTATATCGCTACATTCCAAAATGGTAGCCAATTAATAATGATGGCTCTTGGTGGCACTGGATCAATCTTTTTAATTTTATCAGCCTTAGCATTAAATCCAAAAAGAAACCTTGCTAACTGGGGTTCATTCCTTATGGTTGGGGTTGTTATCGCGATAATTGCTGTTGTTTTAAATTTATTTTTACAACTAACAGCTCTTCAATTGGCAATATCTGTTGTTTTTTTCTTTTTATCAGCAGGTATTATTATGTGGCAAACAAATATGATAGTTCATGGTGGAGAAACAAATTATATTATGGCAACAGTAACCCTATATGTATCCATATTTAATATATTTCTTATTCTATTGCAATTTTTAGGTATGTCATCAGGTAATAGAAACTAGTTTTAGCCATATGAATTTTAGTATTTTTATCAGGTCCTGTCCTCACACAAGCCCAGGATCAAAATCTGCTATATTATTTACCAAAGCCTTATTTATAAATCATTCATCACACTCCATTGACCGCGTGTTTTTTTACCTTGACGCAGTTCAACATGCAAATATATATACAATTATACCAACTGATGAAATAGACTTATCACAAGAGTGGTCTCATCTATCATCAAAATATAATTTTTCATTACACGTATGTAGCACCAGCGCAGAAAGATATGGCATAATCAAAAATAAAAATTTAAATAAAAACTTTATACTCTCGGGTCTTGGTCAACTATCTGATGCTATATTAACATCAGACAAGGTAATAGAATTTTGAATTATATAACCATACTGATCACTGTATCACCCTACTCTTCAAACATTGCAAAAGATGTGCAAAATGTAATATTCTCAGCTTCATCATTTTTCAAAAAAATAAAAATCATCTTCAGCTTTCAGGCACCCTATCAAATTCTACAAAATCAAAATCCAGTAGAATATTTGTATAAAAATTTTATTGATACAATAAAATCATTCCGCTGGTATGATATTGACGAAGTTTATATAACCAATCAAACTAACGGGTCAAAATCAGAATATCAATTCAATGCCAACCACCCCTGTTATAACTCAATACAAAATACTGCTATACCATTTAAAATCATATCTTCAATGCAAGCATCAGACGTTATAAAAAAAAGCTTACATTGCTTTATATACTAACCCCATAATTCAATGAAATTTTATCACAAAAACACTTTGACAAAAAATCAATAAATATGTAATATTCTGCACTTATTCTAATAAAAGCAGCTCTAAACTTGAAAGCATATTTTATTAAACTATACATGAATAACTTAAACATTTTTAAGGAATAATAATGAGTTTGGTTAGTGTTTTAGATATTAATACTGATGAGGAAGATAAACTTATAGAGACTAAAACAATAAGGAAAAATACTGTTAAAAAAGAGCATAACTTTCTTTATTTTGAAGAAGATAAAGATCTAGCATATAATAACACTTTCAATAAAAGCTATCTTGATAGATATCGCACACGATAATATTAGACTATAGATAAAACATCAAACGCTCGACATGTCTTTCTTATGCAATTTTCTTATGAGGGCTATTATTCATATCATGCCGTCACTAAATATTATTCATAAACAATATGCCTAATAAATATCCGCAAGGTAAAGGTTGGAACGTTCCCAA
>JBLIDR010000090.1:0-6900 GCA_047632655.1 Francisellaceae bacterium
CTAAATAACAAAAAAATCACGCTGTTATCAATGCGTAACTTCTAATGAAATTAACTATCTGATTTTAATCTAAAAAATGCGGCATGTGCGAGAAATATTGTCTCAAATTATAAGTTATTTGTACGATAAATATACATAAAGTGCTAAATTATCAAATTTAATATTTTGTTAATAATTCAGATTTATTATGATCAAAAGTCCAATATTTATAAGGAGATAGAAATGGCAAATCAGTATAGTGGAAGTTTTGAACAAATAATTAAACAGAAATTTAATTGTTCTGCAGAAGAAGCATTACAAGAGTGCATAAATGAAGGCTTAACTTATACCGATGCTGAACAAAAGCTTGGTTTTAAGCATGGAACTATACGTAAATGGGCAAAACGTTACGGCTTAAGTCTCAAGAAAAGTGATGATTCTAATTCAAAAAATAATCAATTTATTAGATTTTTTAAAGAAAATAGTATAAACCAATATAATATATTAAGCAGGAGATGGTTGCAGCTAGATGGGATTTCGTTTCATTAGTTATTGGATATAATATAGATTTCTGCTTGTTGGTATATTCCTTGTAATTTTAGACATTAAAATAAGAGACTTTTCTTATATGGATAGCTATAAATAACTAAGTTAATGTTTTTTGTATACTTTTAGACTCATTAAAGATAGCTTCAATTTTTTCAACTTCAACTCTAGTCAGTAATGGTTTAAATTTTTCAATTTTATGGTTATATAACGGTTCTTGAATATTTTCCCAGTTTAGGTCATCAATATTTAAAAAGTCTTCAGACTTAGAAGCTATTTTTGGTAAAACAGGTTTTAAGTAAGTGATTAATATTTTAAATAAGTTAAGCCCTAGGCTACAAATTTCTTGAACTTGAAGTGTGTTTCCTTCATTTTTAGCAATTTGCCATGGTTTATGATAATCAATAAATTGATTTGCCTTGTCTGCTAAAGCCATTATTCTTTTCATCGCAGAAGAAAATTCTCTGTTTTCATAATCACGAATGATATTAGATTTTTCTTGAATAAAGCTGTTTAAAAGATCCTCGTCAAAAAATGAACTTGAAAGCATACCATCAAATTTCTTACTTATAAATCCGGCGCAACGACTTGCTATATTGATGACTTTTCCAACGATGTCTGAATTAACCTTTAAGGTAAAATCCTCTAGGCTTAAATCAATATCATCGATACCAGGTGTTAGTTTTGAGGCAAAATAATAGCGTATATATTCAGGGTCAAGGTGTTTTAGGTATGTTTTGGCTAAAATAAAAGTACCTCTAGACTTTGACATTTTCGCCCCGTTAATGGTTAAAAAACCATTGGCAAAAATACCTGTTGGTTTCCTATAGTCAGCAGCTTCCAAAATTGCTGGCCAGAATAGAGCGTGGAAATAAATAATGTCTTTACCGATAAAATGATATACTTCTGTCTTATCATTCTCTCGCCAATAACTATCAAAATCAACGCCAATTGAATCACATAGATCTTTAAATGAGGCTAAGTATCCTAGGGGGGCATCCATCCAAACATAAAAATATTTATCTGCTGTGCCAGGTATTTTATAACCAAAGTATGGGCTATCACGTGAAATATCCCAATCTTTTAAATTACCATTCAACCATTCTTTAAGTTTATTCACTACTTCTGGTTGTAACTTTTTATTATTTTTTAGCCAGTTAGAAATATTTTTAGATAATAAGCTAAGTTTGAAAAAATAATGTTCACTTTCTTTTTTAATAGGTGCCGTGTTTGATACAACTGAAAGTGGATTGATTAAATCTTCTGGAGAATAAGTTGAACCACAGACTTCGCAATTATCACCGTATTGATCTAGAGCGCGACATTTTGGACAGGTTCCTTTAACATACCTGTCCGGTAGAAATATATTAGCGACTTGATCGTATGATTGTTCAATGGTTTTGGTTTCAATTAAACCATTTTCTTGGAGTTTTAGGTATGTTTCTTCGACAATTTGTTGATTAATTTGATTATGTGTCGATTGGTAATTATCAAACTCAACTTCAAAATCAATAAAATCTGAAAGATGAGAAGCTGTCATTTCTTCTGCTAAACGTTCCGGTTTAATTCCCATTTTCTTTGCCTGAAGCATGATGGGCGTACCATGGCAATCGCTACCGCAGACAAAATAACAAGTATTGCCTTGCATTTTTTGATGTCTAACCCAAATATCTGATTGAATGTATCCTAGCATATGACCTAAATGTAGGTGTCCATTAGCATATGGAAGGGCATTAGTGACTAGAATTTTTCTCATGACAAATTAGTATGATTGTTATAGTTGCGTGATTATAATGTAAAAGTATTAATAAGTCAGTGATATATCTAATTAGTTGTCATGATGAGTCTATAATATGTAATATTACGAGGTGTTATTGTCAGTGAAATTAAACTTTAGGAAATTCTAAATATGTTACCAATTCAAGGTGGAATTCTAGCGGGAGTACCTTCGCAATCTAGGTATTTAAATTTTAAGCTTTATGAACAGAAAAATTTACAAGAATGTCTATGGTCATTAAAAAAGATTATTGATGGTTCATCAGCTGTGCTAGGCTTGGCAGGTACTATTGTCGGTCTGTATGCAGAAATAGAGGGACTTAAAAGTGCGGAGGAAATTAATGCTAATGGCGTCTATGTGCCAGCATCTGATTTTGACTTATGGGTTTGGCTGAGGGAAGAGGATAGGGGGAAAATTTTTCATTTATCTCATACCATCGTTAACGCGTTAAGCCCAGCATTTACCCTTTCTCTAGTTGACGATGGTTTTAAATATTTAGATGGAAATGATTTGTCAGGATTTAAAGATGGCACTGAAAATCCTACCGGTGATGATGCTGTTGAAGCAGCTTTTATTCAAGATAAAATTAAAGGTTTATATGGCTCAACATTTTTGGCGACTCAGAAATGGAAATCAAATTTTGCTTGGTTAAGTGGTCAGTCTCAGCAGCATAAAGAAAGATTAATTGGACGTAGTTTAATTGATGATCATGAATTTGAAAATAACCATGCTAGCGCTCACGTAAGTAGAACAGCTCAAGAAAGCTTTGATCCTGAAGCGTTTATCCTTAGAAGATCTATGCCTTGGGTTAAAGGCTTAGATGGCGGTTTGATGTTTGTTAGTTTTTCTAAAACACTTACGGCATTTGAGGTGCAATTGAATCGTATGTGTGGTCTTGATGATGGTATTGTTGATGGCTTATTTGAATTTACTAAACCAGTTACTAATGCTTATTTTTGGTGTCCACCTTTTCGTACTGGCGCATTAGATTTAAGTTTGTTAGGGATTTGATTTGGTTCTGTTGAGATTTACACAGATGCGAAAGACGGATTTTAAGATACGTTTAGTTTAATCCTTACCTATAATGAAATTTATACAGGCACATAAATGTTTGTTGATGTCAGCCTTGAAGAGTATAGCTGTATTAACACTTGTTATTTTATATTGTATAATGCGACTGTTTTATTAGTATAATTCCAAGCATTTTATAATATTGCTAGATATACTATCATATGAATATATCATCAATATTAGTAATGTTTATTAGGATTGAAATATGAGTTGGTTTGATAAGATAACACATCAAAAAATTAGAACAGGGTCTGACCGGAAGGAATTGCCAGAAGGTGTTTGGGAAAAATGTAAGAGCTGTAATACTGTCCTATATCTGCCAGATTTACAAAGTAATTTATATGTATGCACTCAGTGTGAGCATCACATGCGTATTGAGCCACGTAAACGTTTGAAATTCACGTTTGATAATGGCAACTTCGAAGAATTATTTGAAAATGTTGCGCCTGTTGATCAGCTTAAATTCAAAGATGTAAAATCATACAAAGATAGGTTGAAGCAAGCGCAAAAAAAATCTGGTGAGACTGATGCTTTGATTGTTGTAAAGGGTTCCATCAAAGGTGAAAAGACTGTCGTAGCGGCATTTAATTTTTCTTTTTTAGGTGGTTCAATGGGTTCGGTTGTTGGTGAAAAATTTGTTAGAGGCGTGAGCGAGGCAATTAAAGAAAAATGTCCGTTTATATGTTTTACCGCAAGTGGTGGGGCGCGTATGCAAGAATCTTTATTCTCACTAATGCAAATGGCTAAAACATCAGCGGCTTTAACTAAATTAGCAGCTGTTAATTTACCCTATATCGTGGTGCTCACAGATCCAACAACTGGAGGTGTTTCAGCAAGTTTAGCAATGTTAGGTGATATACATATAGCTGAACCAAACGCGTTGATCTGTTTTGCTGGACCCAGAGTGATTGAGCAAACTGTGAGAGAGCAGCTACCAGAAGGGTTTCAACGAAGTGAGTTTTTGCGCGATAAAGGTATTATTGATATGATTGTTCATAGGAAAGACTTACCTGAAAAACTTGGATCTCTTATGTCTAAGCTGATGAAACATGAACAAGCAGTTGAAGCATTAAATGAAGAGCAATCACAATAGTCTTCTTGATTATCTTACCTATATAGAAAATAAAAGCTATGAGAATAAGAGTGATCTTTCTGCTTTAAAGCGTTCTTATAGCTCTCTTGGGGTTGAGCAATTACAGTCATTGATAATCACGGTTACCGGAACAAATGGTAAAGGTTCAACTGTGGGTTTACTTGAAGATATTTTTATTGCTCAGGGTTATACTGTAGGGTCAAACACTTCGCCGCATCTAATGAAATATAATGAACGCATTAGATATAATGGCGAAGCAGTTTCTGATGAAGATATAATTTTTGCATTTAATGCTATTGAAAAAGCTTACGGTGAAAATAATTCATTGTGTTATTCGCATTACGCTTTTTTAGCTGGGTTAATTACATTCATCAGATTAAAACCAGAAATCATTATTCTTGAGGTTGGCTTGGGTGGTAGACTTGACCCAGCAAATACACTTGATGCCGATATTTCAGTTATCACGTCAATTGATCTAGATCATATTGAGCTTTTGGGGAATACGCGGGAAAAAATAGGTCTTGAGAAATGCGCTATTGGAAGGAGTGGTAAACCATTGGTTATCTCTGATCTTAACATTCCACAAACGGTTATAGATTATTGCGATAAAAATAATGTTAACGTGAAATGCATTCAAAGTGATTTTACCTATAATCAAAAAGGACTGCACTTTATCTACTCCAATCAAGGTAAAAATCAAAATTTCATTTTAAAAAATAGTACACATCCACACTCTGTTTCCTCAGTACTTGCTGTTTTGGATGAGATGCCCAAAAAATTTATTTTTTCACATAGCATTACTAAAAAAATAATTGAATCATTTTTCATCTCAGGGCGTAAGCATATTATGCAATCAAATCCATATGTAATTGTTGATGTTGGGCATAACCTTAAAGCAGTCAAAAGTTTATTTGAGTTTGTAGCGACACAAATTAAAAGAAGTGCTCGTATCAATGTTATTTTTAGTGCAATGAATAATAAAGATATCAATGGAATCATTAAGTGTGCTGATAAACAAATTAATCATTGGAACATAGTTTCATTTAATCATATCGTTGAAAGAGGGGCGTCACTAAATCAGCTGAAATTATCTTTTGAAAATAAAACTAATGTAACGTATCATCAGTCGATTCCTGATTCATATCAAGAAGCTAAAAAATCATTACGTAAAGATGATTGTTTGGTTGTCTTTGGGTCATTTATTTTGGTCGGTGAAATTTTAGGTTTGGTGAATGGGTCATGATTGAAGAAATTTTGAATTCTAGTGAGCAAATGATTGCTTTTGGTGTTGAGTTAATTAAATCAATTAAAGCTGGAGATGTTATTTATCTAATCGGTGATCTTGGTGCTGGCAAAACCACTTTGACGAAAGGGATATTAAAAGGTTTTGGTTATAGTGGTAATATAAAAAGTCCAACCTATACTTTGGTTGAATCATATCCTTTCAATAATTTACAAGTTCATCATTTTGATTTGTATCGGATTTCTGATCCTGAAGAATTAGAGTGGATCGGTATTAGAGATTACTTTAATGATGAATCTATCACGTTGATTGAATGGCCTGAAAAGGGTGATGGCTTTATCCCAGAAGCTAGTCTGCAATTAAATATTTCATATACAGAGAATGATGGGCGGAAAATATCTTATAAGGGTTGATTTAATAACAAATCTGACAGTCTTTACAATAAAATGAAGCTCTTTGCCCAATGGTGGTAACTTCAATAATACCTTTGCAGCGTTGACAAGCTTCTCCTTTCTGGCCATATACTTTGAGCTGTTGGGAGAAATATCCTGGCTTTCCTGATGTATTTTTAAAATCTTTTAAAGTGGTTCCGCCTTGTTTAATGGCTTTTTTAAGAATAGATTTAATTGAGGTTACTAGTTCATCACTTTGTTCTAGGCTTAAATTTAATGCTTTACTTGAAGGGTGTATTTTGCATTGGTGTAGTACCTCGTTTGCATAGATATTACCGACTCCAACTACAATCGAATTTTCCATTAATAACGTTTTGATCGCTCTGGATTTTTTGGCTAGTTTGCTATGTAAATATTCGCCAGTAAAGGCAGAGGTTAATGGTTCAGGGCCAAGTTTTTTTATTAATGTATGCTTTTTAGGGTTTTCATTTGTATATATAATAAATCCAAACCTTCTTGTGTCATTATATCTTAACGTGGCTGATTCAAGATTAAATTGAACATGATCATGCTTTTCTAGTTCAGGGGTATTATCACTAGAAACTTTAAATATACCAGTCATTCCAAGATGCGCAATTATATGACCCTTATCAAGTTGGAATAATAAATATTTCCCCCGTCGTTCGATATTAATGATTCTTTTGCCGATTAATGTAGAGGAAAAGTCTTCAGGTATCATATACCGTAAAGAGGGCTGGTATACATTAACGCATTCAATTTTTTGGCCAAGAATAGAATT
>JBLIDR010000091.1:0-6896 GCA_047632655.1 Francisellaceae bacterium
GAGCCAGTCCAGTATGAAGGAATATTAATAAATCTATTAGAAAATATTGAATACTTTAATTATCTAATAGATGAAAGTAATTCATTAAAACAGGCAGAAAAAAAATATAAAAATGTTTTAACAGTAATAAAGTGGTTAGTGAAAATGTGCAGTGAATCTAAAGATGAAACACTCCAACAAATCTTAAATAAATTGATTTTAATCGACATGATCGGCCAGCAAGAAGAAAAAGATCAAGATGCTGTCCAACTTCTAACTCTGCATGCATCAAAAGGATTGGAATTTCCCAATGTTTATTTAATGGGACTTGAAGAAGGCTTACTACCGCACCAGCAAAGCATTGATGATGATCAAGTTGAAGAAGAAAGACGATTAATGTATGTTGGTATAACCCGAGCGCGTGAAAATTTAACAATCACTTATGCCAAGAAACGCAAAAGATTCGGTGAAATTAATTCTTCTAATTACAGTCGTTTTTTGAATGAACTTCCTGAAGAACACCTCAATTGGTATGGTAAAGTAGAAACAACAGAAACTGAAAAGAAAGAGATTGGTAGAAAAAAAATTGCCAATTTACGTCATATGTTAAAACAGGATAAAAATACTAACTATTAAATAATAACCCTATTTTCACACTATAGAATTTCATGTAAAATGCTGATACTAGCATCCCGTGAAATATATTATAAATTACTTCCATAACACTTTACGCACCATTATTTATTTATAAGTTTTAAATCTATATATATCAACATGATAACCCAACAAGAGCCTGTAAAGTAATCAGGAAAATTGACTTTTTGGTGTCTAGATTCTATACTGAGTAGGCTATAATAGAAAAACAATAATAATAATAAAATGGAGAGCAAATGTCTATATCACAACCAAAGGTGAGGTCAAAGGCACCTGTAAGAAAAACGACGGCCAGCACACGCTCAAGATCTTCACATGAATATGAGGAACATGCTATTGTTAAGTCTTATTTCAAAGAAGTTGGTAAAATAAAACTCCTCACACCTAAACAAGAACGAAGATACGCCACCCTAGCACAAAAAGGATCCAAGCGAGCTAAAGACAAAATGACCCAAGCAAATTTACGCCTCGTAGTAAAAATAGCTATGCGTTATATGAATCGAGGTCTTAACTTACTAGACCTGATAGCAGAAGGGAATTTCGGTCTAATGCATGCTATTATGAAATATGATCCAACAAAAGGCTTTAGGTTTTCAACTTATGCCACATGGTGGATCAGGCAAAGTATTGACAGAGGCATTGGAAATCAAGCAAGGTTAATCAGAATACCAGGACATATTTTGCATCAAATTTATAAAATTAAATCTACTGAGAGAAATTTCAGAAAAGAAAATAATCGCATGCCGAAAGATGAAGAAATTGCTAAAGAATTGCATTGCGATATAAAAGAAGTTGAATCTAAAAAAATTCTGACTTATCCTGTCCAATCAATGGATGACTCAGATACAAATTCAAATTGCTTATCAAATATAATTTCAGGAAATAAAAACAATGAGCCTGAGCTATGCGTTGAACGTGATGTTACTGATAAATACATACAGGGCCTGTTAAAAGAATTATCACCAGTGCAAAGAGAAGTTATTAATATGCGATTTGGATTAAGAGGCTATTCTACCTGT
The DNA here is from genome assembly GCA_047632655.1 of Francisellaceae bacterium. Taxonomy (GTDB): domain Bacteria; phylum Pseudomonadota; class Gammaproteobacteria; order Francisellales; family Francisellaceae; genus CAJXRW01. The sequence goes on from JBLIDR010000091.1 coordinate 1,653, forward strand.
ACATTAGAATACATCGCCAAACATATTGGTAAAACTCGAGAGCGTGTACGCCAAATTCAAATTGAAGCAATGAAAAACTTAGCTCTATTAATTAAAAAACAAGGTGATCAAAACCAACTTGCCAGCTAAGCTAATATTAATTTCACCTTGGCTTCATGGCCTCAGTTAATTTGCATGCAACTGAAATCTCAATAAACTTCTTACCATATCGGGCAAACTTAGGCTCACTCACACCGCTAATTTTCAACATATCAGTGCGAGACAAAGGCAAAGATTGCGCCATACTCAATAGGATTTTATCATTAAAAATAGCATAAGCAGGTGTTCCTGTTTCATCCGCAATATCTTTTCTAGTTTTTTTAAATAAATCAAGATATTCATTTCCAACGATTTCTTTTGTTGTCGGTTTAATAGCAATAACTGTTCCAACCTTATCTTCATCAATTGTAACAAGTTTTTTATCAAATAAAATTTCCCTACCTAAAGGCATAATCGTTAAAATACGATTATCAGAATCTATAGCGTCAATTTCTAGCAAATGATCAATTATGGCCGCCCACTCTAGTTTTGATTTATCTTTACCTACACCATAAGTTGGCAATTCATCATGCCCTAGTTCTAAAACAGACTGGCTCTTTGAACCACGAAGAATAGATATAATATGTGTTTTGCCAAAGCCTTCTTTTGTTCTATGTATTGCCGATAAGGCTTTTCTAGCGTTTTCTGTAATATCAACTTGTTTGATACGACCTTTTGAGCAGGAGTCACACATTTTTTTACACGACTCTATATCATCATCAAAGTAATGAGCTATTTGCTTGTGACGACACTCTGAAGATGATGCTAGCTGGTACATTAAATTAAGTTTTTCTGTTAATAGCTTTTTATAATCTTCATCTTCAATTCCATACATAAAACCAAGACGACGCAGCTCATCTTGTTTTGTGTACAATAACATCGTTTCACTAATTAAACCATCACGGCCAGCACGCCCTATTTCTTGATAATAATTTTCCACTGTTTTAGGCATTGACATATGAGCAACAAAACGAATGTTGCTTTTATCAACCCCCATACCAAAAGCTATGGTCGCAGCAACTATTTGGATATCATCTGAAATAAATCCATGGTAAATTTTTTCTCTCAAGCTAGCACTCAGACCTGCGTGATAAGGCGCCGCACTATAACCTTTAGAAACAAGATATTCAGCAGCCTGTTCTGATTCTCTGCGTGAAAGTGAATATACTATACCGCTTTCATTTTTATGATGTTGTAAAAAATCTGACAATTGAGCAAAACCATTACCAACTCTTTTTTGCGACCTAATCATTAAGTTATCACGCTTAGTAAGCCCTCTATAGGTTTTACAATCCTTGAGGCACAATGACTTTACGATATCTTCTTCTACTAGCTTTGTTGCTGTTGCAGTAAATGCCGCAATTGTTGTTTCAGGAAAATTTTCCTTTATTGAGTTTAATTTACGATAATCATCTCTAAATTCATGACCCCATTCACTTACACAATGAGCCTCATCAACCACAAAAAAACTTATCTTAATTTTTCGAAGTTCTTGAACAAATGCTACTGTCGCTAACCTCTCAGGGGAAACGTATAATAAATTTAATTTCCCAATTTGTGCTTCATATAATATACGCCTGTTATCATGGTCTTTATTAGCAGAATTTATCATCTCCGCAGAAATTCCATTTGCTTTAAGAGCAACGACTTGATCATGCATTAAAGCAATTAATGGTGAAACTACTATTGCTACACCTTCGAGTAACAAGGCTGGCAATTGATAACATAAAGACTTTCCGCTACCAGTTGGAATAATAGTTAGTATATCATTTCCAGTTAATACCGCATCGACAGCTTCTTCTTGAAAAGCCCTAAATTGACTATGCCCAAATACCGATTTTAATAGTCTATTCTTATCGCTTAAAATTAAAGACTCCAAATAATTATTTAAGGTCGTATATTATTTGTTATTTCAAATTAAAGGTACAGTAAAATATTAGCAAGCAGCTATATTTATGTATAATATATTTGATGTAAGTCATTTAACGCATAAATGATCTTGGCTTATATTAAAACTTAAAAAGGAAAAGCATGATTAGACACATAGTTCTATTAAAGTTTAAATCAAAAAACGAAAATGAAAATTTAAAGTTTTTACAGAAAATAATATTACCCTTGAAAAATATTTTTTCTGGCATATTAGATATACAAGTTGGAACATACTCCAGTCCTGAAGGCCTCAATAAAGATTACAATCAAGGCTTCACAATGGATTTCAAATCTGCAAGTGATAGAGATGAATATTTACCTCACCCCCAACATCAAGAAGTAGCAAAAAAACTAATTGAAAAGTTAGATGGTGGTGTTAATGGCGTCATAGCTTTTGATTTTGAGATTTAAAAAGATTATATTTTTTCAGGTTATTAATGATTTTCCTCCTGAAGGTCTTCAGTTTTTTAGGTGATCTTAGAATATATGTTATTCGTTACCATTTTATCACTAACAGAAGTTTTAGTGGGTTCTAATACCATTCTTGGTCTATCATTTAATTTACCTTCAATGCTTTTTACAAAATCATCTGCGACATAAGAAAAGTAAGTAGCTTTGGGAATATATTGTTGAAACCTGACACTAATTCATTTAGATTTTCAATACTACCTCTTTCATATGAAGCGTGCGGATAAGAATAATAATCAATATTTAAAGCTTTTAAACTTATAAATTTTATGCTGACTTCAACTAGTTTGTTTTGCCAAAACTAAGCTTGAGCATTTATACTCTAGCAAAGAATTATTGAGTTTGAAATCCATGATAATCTCACCTAGAATATCTCTGCGTAAAACCAATGAAAGTTTATATAATATTTATCTAGAAAACGGCTACCTACCAATCCAGGCAAAAATTTTAGCCAACCGAGTAAAAAATGAAAAACAAGCATTAGAAATAGCGAACCCTAAGCTTATACATTTAACTCAACCATCTAAATTATCTGGCATAGAAAAAGCGGTGCAACGCCTGATAACGGCCATGGAAAATAATGAAATTATTGGCATTGAAACTGATCATGATTGTGATGGACAAACCAGTCACGCAGTTTTAATCAAATCTATTGTCGACGGTTTTGGATACAGCCGAGACAAAGTGCGCTCGTACATTGGCCACCGTATGCAGGAAGGATATGGTTTATCATTATCGCTTGCCAAAAGAATTATAAATGACGAACCAAAACCAACGTTAATTATTACCGCTGATAATGGCTCATCAGATGAAGAGAGAATTTCTCTACTCAGGTCTCATGGTATTGATACTATTGTTACTGACCATCATGCTATACCAACTGCGGGCATACCTAAGAGTGCATATGCCGTCATAAATCCATCACAAGATTGCTGTGAATATGCTGACACATCCATTGCGGGCTGCATGGTTTCTTGGCTATTTATGGCGCAAGTGAAAACTGAACTGCACAAACTTGGTTGGAAGAAATTACCCGATATGCGCGATACTATGGATTTGGTTGCTGTTGGTACGGTTGCTGATTGTGTCAGCATGTCAGATAGTGTTAACAACCGAGCCATTACAAAATTTGGTCTAAACAGGATTGATAATGGTAATCGATTATGTTGGCAAGCTCTAAAAGAATCTCATCCACGACAAATAAATAGTGAATATATTGGATTTACCATTGGCCCATTACTAAATAGTGATGGTCGTTTATCTGATGCTTTTTCATCAGTTAGTTTTTTACTTTCTGATAATGAACCTGAAACACACCAATGGGTTAAGTATCTAACTGAGCAAAATGAACAGCGCAAGGTAATCCAAAAAACAATAACAGACGATGCTATTTTACAAGCACGTACCCTTATGACTGAAGATAAAAATAGCTTATGCATCTACTTAGACAAAGGACATGCAGGAGTACATGGGATTTCAGCCAGTAGAATAAAAGACAAGTTTGGGCGCCCTACTATTATATTTTCTCCAAAAGAAAATGAAAAAGACGTGGTATCAGGTTCAGCACGTAGTGTGAATGGCGTCAATATCAAACAGGCTTTAGATGAAATAAACCATAAGAAACCTGATTTGATGCTTAAATATGGCGGCCATCTTGGAGCTGCCGGGTTATCAATTAAGCTAGATGATTTTCAAATATTTTCAGATTTATTTGAAGGTGAAATAACTAATATTATCCAACCACACCAGATAGGCCCAGTCATTTATACTGACGGAGAGCTTAACTCTGACGATGTTTCATTGAAAACTATTGCGTCAATAAACGAACTTGAACCTTTTGGACGTGGTTTTGAATACCCAATATTTGAAATCTCAGCCTTAATATTATCCATCAAATTAGTTGGTCAATTAAAGAATCATGCACAAATTCTACTACAGCTAAACAATGGCCTTAAAGTTAAAGGCATATGGTTTAATTGTGAAGACTCCATTAAGCAAATAAAACCAAATCAACATTCAAATATTATTGGCGCATTAACTAAATCGGAGTATAAAGGTAATACTTATTTAAATATTAATATTCAATATATAGCACCCCATGAATAATATAGATTGGCAGCCAACTGCTGAAATCAAAATGCTAAAAAAACGCGCTGCTTATATTGAAAAAATACGTGCTTTTTTTAAAGAACGTAATGTGCTAGAAGTTGAAACGCCGTTACTGTCAAAGTATGCAGTAACTGATCCTTATGTAAATGCTATTTCTGCAACTAATCAATACGGGAAAAAATATTTACAGACATCTCCTGAATATTTCATGAAACGATTGTTAGCAGCCGGTACAGGTTCAATTTATCAAATCTGTAAGGCTTTCAGGGATGATCCTATCGGTGCAAAACATAATCCGGAATTTACCATGCTTGAATGGTATCAAGAGGGTTACGATCATTTTGTACTCATGGAAGAAATTTATGATTTAATCAAAACACTACAACCAGATTTAGTTTCAATCTCAAGATCATATGCAGAAATATTTGATGAATATCTGGGTATAAACCCTCACACCATAAAACAAAAAGATTTAGCTAAAGTGGTGGTGAATAATATTGGACAAATACAAGGTCTTGAAGAACCTAACCGTACAGAATGTTTAGATTTGCTTTTCACTCATATGATTGAGCCTGAACTTGAGAAATTTGAAGAGCTGGTTTTTATATACCACTACCCTGCTGAACAAGCAGCTCTGGCACAAACAGACTTTGATGATGG
>JBLIDR010000092.1:0-6841 GCA_047632655.1 Francisellaceae bacterium
TTACCGAGATGGCGACCATGCTTAAAAAAACTGGTTTTGATATAGAAATGGCAGAATCTAAAACCTATACACTATTTTTTGACTCACAGATTACAAGACTTAGATCAATCAAAAAAACTGGAGCCAATTGCTACAAAGGTAAAAGAGATAAATCTAACTTCCACACACTTAGAGCCATGACTCGAGAGTCAAAAGGGCAAGACCTTCCTTTAACTTATGAAATTGGTTTATTCAAAGCTTCAAAGAAAATGGTAATATAAATGTCAACTAATATTTTCATTACTGGCACAGATACAGAAGTAGGAAAAACATATATTACTGCTGGATTGCTCAAGGCAATAAATCAAACAGGGTTAAAGACTATTGGCTTAAAACCAATCGCTTCTGACGCCAAATTTGATCAAGAAAGCAAAGCACTAGTCAATGAAGATGCTTTCATCATAAAAAATTCTGCTAGCGTATCACTGCCTTATAGCTTAGTTAACCCATTTTGTTTTGAGCCTCCAATAGCTCCTCATATAGCTGCGCATCTAGTAGGCGTAACTTTAAGTATCGAAAAACTAGAAGTTGCAATTAATCTTGCTTCGTCAAACTCAAACTATGACCTTGGATTGATAGAAGGAGCTGGTGGATGGCATGTACCTTTAAATAAAACCGAACTTGTATCAGATTTGGTGGCTAAGATGAAATTACCTGTCATCTTAGTCGTTGGAATTAAACTTGGATGTATTAACCATGCCTTACTAACATCTGAAGCTATTAAGAATTCAGGTTGTAAATTAATTGGCTGGATTGCAAATTGCTTAGAACCAAACTCTTTATGTAAAGATGAAAATATATTTGCTATTAAATCAAAAATTGATGCACCTTTATTAGGACGCATACCCCACAAAGGGGCAGTCAATAAGCACATTGATATAAATACAGTGTTACAATATATTTAGCCGTATAATCAAGTTTTTATAAATTCATTCCGAAAAAAACTCATATGAAATTGAGCATAAAAACTATTTTTATTTTTCAACATTAATTGCATTAGGCATCTTAATTACACTATTTTTAGCTAATGAAATAATGATGATATATATAAAAAAGATAAGAGCCATTATTGGGGTAAACCAATGATCGTTTTCAGGCGTGAATACTTTTGAAATATTCGATGCCACCAAAATACCAATATTTATTAACACCAAGATCGCAGCTGTAAAATATTTTTTATGAGCTAAATTAAATATACAAAAAACAGCAATCGCAATCGTTACAATACAATAATCAGTATTCTCTGTTCTGGGATTGAATACCATAAGGTAAGACGAAAATAATGCATATAATGTCCATAGAAATAAATGTGTATTTTTTGTTTCTTTATAAGCTTTTATCAATGCACCCAAAACAATTAATGCTGCTATCAAACGAACAATTCGCTGCACTAAATCAGAAACATGAGAATTTGTAATTAGGTCGAAAACATTAAATATTTGAGACCATTGCGTGCTGTAATTATTACCCACATCCGATGCAGTCGTTAATTTAATATAACACTGCTGATATTCATATATAACATAATGCCAGTCGAATGTAGTTAGGAAGGGGAGTAGTACAAAAAATAAAGTAGCTATCAGCATACTTATTCGCATCTTGGGATAAAAGTAAGCAAATAAAAGAACAATTACAATAGTGGTAGGTTTAAAGGCAAGACATAGAATTATTAAAAATGCTGCTAACTTAAATTGATCTTTTTCAATAGCTAGCATACTTAATAGGGACAAGGCGATAATAGTAAGATTCATTTGACCCATTTGGAAACTTGAAAACATAGTGGGTAAAAATAATGCACTTAGCACAAACAACGCTAAAACATATTGATTTTTATTGGCACTAATCAGTTTCATATAGGACCAAGATCCATAAAGAATAATGAAAAAATTTAGAGCTCGCCATATTATTTCACTTAGCCAAAAAGGAATTTTTGCCAAAGGAATATAAAATATTGCTGATTGAGGAAAGTAAATAAAACCAGCACCTTGTGAGTTATACATATCAGTATGATTAAGCCAATCAAGCGCGGCATCATAGTAATTATGCGTCACGGTTCTGTTAGTATATAAGGTAGTGGCTATTCCAACGATTAAAACTAAAATCCAAAAACTGAAGATAAAATATATTTTATGTTCTTGCTTAAACTGCATTGTATTATTCTACTCATACGTTCTTGCTTATCTAAGAATGGTAGGTTAATAAATAAATTATTGCCAATTATTAACGACTTATATAAATTATAAAAAATATTTTATATATACTAAAACCATGAGGGTATTAATCATGCAACTACTAGTAATTATTTTTTTGTACTTAATTTTAGAGTAAATATTTTAATCTCAGTTGATTTACCATTAATTAGAATTTCAATTTTATGCTCACCAGAATAATATTTACGAGTTGAAATTGGCTTAAAGGAATGATTTTTAAATAGGGATATTATCTCATTTCCCTTAAGAATTATATTCTTCAGCTTAAATACTTTTGATCGCTGTTTACCATTCGCTTTAAAAAAATGTATCGCATAATCAATGACTAAACTTTGTGTTTTAGTACTACCTGACTTTAACTGAAAGGTGAAATTAATGGCATCCCCCATCAACAGATGTTTTTTCGATAAACTAAAATTAAAAATATCAACTAATGGGTTTTCAGTATAACCAAGTAATGAGAACGCACTTGGATGACCTGATTTTATTAAAGTTCGAGTTGCATGTTTAATCACCCAATCTACATTCTGATCATTTCCTGAAGATATTTTCCAATTTTTACAAGTTGCTATAACTACCTCCGGATTATCTTTAGCAATATCATTCAAATGGTTTGCCACAGAACGTCTAACATAAAGACTTTCATCATCTTTTAACTGATCCAACAAAGGTAAATTAATTTTTGGATCATGTATGAATTCCTTTAATTGCATACCCCACGGAAGCCTAGGTCGTGTACCCTCAGAAACAAGGCGACGAACCTCTTCGTTTTTAGCATTAACCCATAATAAAAATTGTTGATGACAATAATCTGGGTACTTAACGATAAAAGGTCTAATTGCAAATTCAGCAGAAAATAAACATGTTAGACCTTTCAATAATGATAATGAAATCTCAGGATAATCTAAGCCATATATCCCTACATAATCCACAATAGGCCAAGCAGCAAAAGATCTACCTGTATCGTTTGGGTCGCCATAATCCCAATTATCTTTAACTTGACTCAATACCGGTACAGTTTGCTCGAAATCATCTGGTAAAAATTGATGCAAAACGTTAATTATATGCCCAACACGTTGCTTTAGTTCTAAGTTATCAAGCCCATCTAATGCTTTTTTAATAAATTGTTGTTTATCAAAATCAACTAAAAAATTTTCTAAAGCACAAGCAATACGATCAACCGCAGATTTCCCCATATTACTTTTCATGGATTAAACCTTCTCAGTTTCCTTGATAAATATTCCTAAAATAATAGCAATAACCATACAAGCAGGAATGATCATATAGGCTGCACTGTAACTCAAAGAAGTTTCTACAAAACCAAAGAAAATTTGTGCGATAGCACCTCCGCCCATAATTAATAATGACGCCAAAGAAGTTGCTGATGCTGAAAATTTAAAATCATTAGACTCAGTAATTACTGGATACCCTAAAGTTTGAGCTGATATTAACACGCCAATCAAAAAGAAAATAATCATTAGCTCTCTAGTGTTAAAATCATGGGCTAATAACAATAAGGTAATCCCTAGAGATAGAACACCTCCTAATATAATAAATGGTTTTCTTAATCCAGCCTTATCAGACATTTTATTCCATAAAGGCCCACCAATCATAAATCCTATACTGATAACCCCTGTAATATTGGCCGCATTAAGTTTACTAATACTAAAGACATGATCTAAATACGATTGTCCAAAGCCAAATTCTAAAATCATAACCGGAAAATTCATTAGTGATATATAAAGACCAGCTAACCAATTTTGCCTTTTCCCCATGACCGTTAATAAATTCTTAAAAGCGACCAAAAATGATTGATTATCATGGCTAAATGAAACATTAAGCGGCGTTTTAATGCCAAAATAAACAATACATAAAATAATAACCCCAATAATAATATCAATAATTTGAACAGCCTCACCTGATCCAAAATAAGCTAACAGCGCTTGAGCACCAGCATTGCCAAAATAACTACCTAAAAAAGCAATCGTAATAGCAACGCTAATTGGGAAACCAACCGACCCTTCATGAAACCAATTAGCGGCGACTCGAACACAAGCGAGCAAACTAAAAGCACCTGAGAACCCAATAAATAACATACAGGTATAAGCAAACCAGGTGTTACTACTACCAATCATGCCAAATACACCTAGAATCATGACTATCATTGACAAACCAATAACCTTTTTGGCAGGAAAGCGATCTAATAACACACCTGCTGGAATAAACATGAGCACATTACCAATCAAATACATTGAGGCAAAAAGCCCATAATGAATAATGCTATATTTTTGGGTGTAATACTCTACTAGTGTATTACTTAAAGAAAGTTGAATAAACCAATAGAAAAAAAACAGAGCTGCAGAGACAACAGAAACCCAACCAGTAATATTTGGTTTACGATTGTTTTTCATCTTTATTTTATAATCTATGACTAAGCATAAGTAATCGCCGAATCATACTCAGCAATTTCACCACGAACCATTTTGTAATAGGATTCTTTACACAATTTAGATATTGGTCCTAAGTCACCATTCCCAATGACTTTATCATCAATCGATTTAATTGGGGTTACCTCAACCGCTGTACCAGTAAAAAAGGCTTCATCAGCAGCATAGGCATCTTCCAGCTTGATGTTTTTTTCCACAACTTTAATGCCTTGCCTTTTAGCAAAATCAATCACTGTTGCGCGTGTGATACCAGCCAAAATGGTACCCAGCTCAGGAGTATACATAATCCTATCTTTAATGATAAAAAAATTAGCACTAGTGCCTTCAGCAATATTTCCGTTCATATCCAAAAATAAAGCCTCATGATAATGGGTATTCCGCAGCTCAATAGAAGCTAAAATACCATTAATATAATGGCCACATATCTTCGCATCACAAACGGTTGAATCAGGGTGGATACGAATATATTTTGAAGTTTTAATATCAACCATATCACTGGCTAAATATGCACCCCAAGCCCAACATGAAACCATCACGTCCACTGGTGATCCAGTTGGATTAACCCCCATAACTTCACAGCCATAATATACCAAAGGACGAATGTAACCTTCTTTTAATTTACAAGCTTTTACCGTCGCAACAATCGCATCTGAAATCTCCTGTTTTGAATAGGTAATTTCCATGGCCAAAACACCAGCTGAGTAAAACAAGCGATCAACATGCTCTTTTAATTTAAAAATTGCTGGGCCATTTTCTGATGAATAAAAACGTATCCCTTCAAAAACACCACTACCATAATGCAGACCATGGGTTAAGACATGCGTAGAGGCTTTATCCCAATCAACCAATTTACCATTATACCAAATGTAACCTGATGTTTGCATTGACTACTTACTCCTATCCTTTGTTAATTATTCATCGGTAACACAACCAAGAGAAGCGGAAGATACACTTTTAATATACTTAAACAATGTCCCTTTTTGCACTTTATAACTTGGTGCTTGCCAATTTTTACGGCGTTCTTCTAATTCACTATCTGACAGATGTACGTCAATAGCATATTTAATTGCATCTATAGTAATTGTATCACCATTTTTTAGAAGCGCAATTTCTCCGCCAACTTGCGCCTCTGGCGCAACATGTCCAACGATGAATCCATGAGAACCACCTGAAAAACGGCCATCCGTAATGAAAGCGACGTCTTGGCCCATACCAGCACCCATTATTAGGGAGGTAGGCTTTAACATCTCTGGCATGCCTGGACCACCTTTTGGCCCTTCATATCGAATGACAATAACATGACCTTTTTTAATTTTACCATCTTCAAAAGCCTGAATCATCTCTTCTTCAGAATCAAAACAAATAGCTTTACCAGTAAATTCATTACCTTCTTTACCAGTAATTTTCGCGACAGAACCTTCTCGAGCCAAATTACCTTTTAATACTCGAAGGTGGCCTGAATCTTTAATTGGTTTATTTAATGGCTGGATAACTTTTTGACCTTTAAGCAAACCCGCTAAGCCCTTTAGATTCTCTTCTAGAGTCTTTCCGGTAACGGTCAAACAATCACCATGCAGCATATTGTTTTCAAGTAAGTATTTCATAACTGCAGGCGTTCCACCAATATGATGAATATCAGCCATTAAATACTTTCCACTCGGTTTCATATCAGCTAGCAAAGGTGTTATGGCATTAATGCGATGAAAATCATTAAGTGTAATATCTATATCAACTGAACGAGCTGCAGCAATTAAATGTAAAACTGCATTGGTTGAGCCACCTAAAACAATCACAACTGTAATCGCATTTTCAAAAGCCTTTTTAGTCATAATATCTCTTGGCTTTAAATCTAACTCTAAAAGATTTTTAATGGCCATGCCAACTTCAGCACATTCCTTTTTCTTTAAAGGGTCAGTTGCTGGGGTTGAAGAACTATAAGGCAATGACATGCCCATCGCTTCAATCGCGCACGACATTGTGTTTGCGGTATACATACCACCACAAGCTCCGGCGCCTGGACAGGCTTGTTTGACAATTGTGACTCGGTCTTCTTCTGTAATTTCTCCTGATAGCCTTGCTCCATAAGATTGAAAAGCAGTTACAATATCAATATCTTGTTTTTTAAAACAACCCGCTTGAATCGTA
>JBLIDR010000093.1:0-6822 GCA_047632655.1 Francisellaceae bacterium
ATAGGGTGATTTAAAATGAATGTTGATTTAGTAGAAAAATTTAATCTAAACATTTAGTCTTTGGAGCGCCTTGAATTCTTTAGCTACCCTGAAAACAGAAACCTAAAAAAGTTATCTCAACTTACCTCAGCGCGAGGGAAAATCAACGTAGCAATCACACCCACAATAAAACTAGCTGGAATCACAAAAACTGCCCAGTACCACATATAGCTAGGTTCACCAAAATATAGATAACACCAAGATCCCCCGCCAAATCCGACCAACGTGCTTAATGCGCAGGCAATTGATGAAACACGCTTCCAATAAAAGCCACCCAATAAAGAAAAAGCCAGAGCAGCGATAGGTATGTTCATTAATACCATTTTTTGAAAAATTTGATCAATAAAAACGTTAGCTAAGACATAGGAGAATATAGCAATGATACCAGTTGTAATCATACTGGTTTTAAGACTAGTTTTCTTTAATACGGTATGATGATGCGCAATGAAAACAGAAGCGATAGTATTCCATAAGCCAACTAAGGTTGTCGAGGCAATGAAAAATAGTACTGCATAAGCAATGCCTTGTATAACGATAGGAAAGTGATTATGAATTAAATAGGGTATTGCTTCTTGAGCTTGGATATGAATTTTTGGTTGGTCTAACAAAAAACTAGCTGCTAAAATAGCTAAGGCATAAAATGCTGAAATAATAACCGCAGCAATGGCGACAGCTCTAAAAGCAGTTTTTGGTGAATTGGCAGAAAAGATTTTTTGCCCATACCAGGGCGCGAGAATATAGGTGAACATGGTGATGATTATTAAAGCGATTAGCATAGATAATGGAAATTGACTGCCTACTTTTACTATTGGTGCAAAGCTAGGGGTATGATAGGTCGAATAGCTAATATAAAAAATGAGTGGGAAGATCACTAAGGTTATTAAAAAACTGATGATATCAATTTGAATAATGGATTTTAAACCGCCTCTCAAAGTGATTAAGGACATAATTAAACAAAATAAACCGCTTAGAGTCCATTCGTTTAATCCTGGAAATAATGGGGCGAAAATTAAGGTTAATGATTTAATATAATTAGCACTAAAGCCGATCATAGCTAGCAGTAATATAATTGCAGAAACATAACCTATGCTTTTGTTGTAACGTTTTTCAAAATAGGTTGTAATACTGATACCATCAAATGATTTCCATTTTTTGGCTACGCTGATGGCATAAAATAATAGTCCAATTAGAAATACTAAGGCCAAGGATACAGCAGAAAAGCCATAATGATAACCAAGTGATGCAAAGCCAACAAGCGTTGATGTATTGAGCTCTGTCATGACTAATGTTGCGACAAGGGCAAACAGGGTGGTTTTTTTATTTGATACAAAATATGACTGAGCATTTTTAGTTTTTTTCTGAGTTTTAAATGTTATAAAAGCGACGATAAAAATAAGTATCGCAAAGCTTATCCAATTAATTATAGTCATTATTTAATACCGTTTAAATTCCAATTATAATTCTGGTAGGCAATTGTATTGGTGTTCAGTATTTTTTGTTTTAGGGCTTTTGGTTTAATGTAATAAGAGATGAAATTTTTCATATCTAAGCTTGAATCACCAAAATCAATACTATACCATTCAAATATTTTTGACAATTCAAGCGTTGAACCATTCACTTTAACGCCTTTGGAACTATTTACAAAATTACTAAAAGCAGTATTTAATTGACTGTTTATAGTGTTTGCTTGGAAAGGAACCGTTAATAAGTTAGGACAACTGATTGAGGCACAGTTTACGGCGGCATGGATTCTAGGGTCATTCCATATAGGGCGTATGATGCGATGTTCAATATCATTGAGAGAAAGTTCAGTGCCGTCAACTTTTAAAAGTTTTTTGTCCCAAGGTCCAAAACTAAAATATCCAGCTTTAATTTTAGTGATACTAGAAATAGGATAGTTTTGTAAAATCAAATATACCGTTTCCATATTGTATAGATTAATCCAATAAGCAAATTGCTCGTTACGATTATATTTAGCGATATCTAAGATAGATAATTTTTTAATTTCATTACCCAGAGCATTTTTATCTTGTTTGGAAACTGCGGCATATTTAATATAAACTTGACTATCTTTTATGGTTGTGTAGTTACTTAAGAAATTTTTCCACACAGGGTAGGTAATTTGCAGAGTTGAAAATGGATCGAATGATACCCATTTGTTCCAATATTGTTTTGCTGGTGCTGCAAAAATGGTGGTGGTGCATGCGATTAAAAATATACATAAAATAGTTTTAAAAAACTTTATCATAACTTATTTCTCCCAATATTTTTATGAAATTCATATAACCGAAATAGGGCGGTCCAAGTCACTAAAACAATATAAATTATGGCAATTGAAAACTCCAAATTGGGTAGTAACACCATTAATATGAAAAAAATAAAAGCTTCTGCACGTTCAATTAGTCCAGGATTATAATAAAAACTTTTTTCTGTCGTGTTTTTAGAGAATATGCCAACCACTAAAAAGCTACTAACACATAAAACTGTTGCAGCCATCATAAATAAACAGATTAGTGATAAATCAGGTGACCTTATGGCAAAAGCTATGATGATTGCAACTTCAACCGTGCGATCAGAAAGAATATCCAGCATAGTGCCAAAATCACTCGATACGTGTGTCAGTCTCGCGACGGTACCATCCAAGATATCTAGATATCCAGACAATAAGATTAAAATAACAGCAGTGATTTTCCAATCTAAGGCGATGCAAATAGCGGCAAAAATACCGATTAACAATGACGCGACGGTAATAGAATTAGGGTGTAAATGTTTTCCGATTATTTTGGCAACCGGGTCAACAAGTGCCATTTGAATCATGGGTCTAATTTTTGTTTCAAGCATTGTCAGTTCCTTAGAATAATTTCATCAAAAAACGCACAATCTTTTTAGTTTTATTAGAGAAAAGTGCTTCAGTATAATAAGATCCAGCTGTGCGCTTGTTTAATTCGCTTAATGTTGGATAAGGAATAATATATCCTGCCATATGCTTTATTTTTAATTTATTTGTTATAGCGAGAGTCCACTGAGAAATTAACTCTCCAGCGCTTTCACCGACGATTGTTGCCCCCATAATATAGCCTTTTTTAGAGACAGCAACCTTAATTAGACCATTGGTATGCAAACCAGCTTGTGCTCTGTCATTATCCTTATAGCTCAACTGTAAAATTTGAGCCCCTTGAGATTTTGCTTCTTGCATATCTATGCCGACATGAGCTAATTCAGGATTAACATAGATAACCCAAGGGAAGCTTGAATAGTTCACTTTGGCGGGTAGTTTAAAAAGTATATTACGAATAACGATCCCAGCATGATATCCAGCGGTGTGGGTGAATTGATATGGGCTGGCAATATCACCGATGGCATATACATTTTTTTTAGATGTCCTCAAACGAGAATTAACCGTAATTCCTTGATCTGTATACGCAATTTCGGCATTACTTAATTTTAATTTTTCAATGTTTGGTGTTCTACCTGTGGCAATTAAAATATGTGAGGCTTTAAGTGATAATTCCTCGTTATTGATCGTGAGCTTTATTTCTGCCCCAGTATTCTCAGGTATAAATTCTTTTATATTGGCACTCTCGTAAATATTAATGCCGTCAGATTTAAACTTATCTTTAATTACATTTATACAATCTATATCTGCTCGACCTAAAATGTTAGGTCCGGCTTCAATAATGGAAACTTTACACCCTAAGGAACTATATGCTTGTGCTAGTTCACATCCAATCGGCCCTCCACCAACTACCACAAAGTGTTTAGGTTTCTCTTGGAGATCAAAAATGGTTTCATTAGTATAGTAATTAATTTCATCTAAGCCTGGTATTGGAAAAATACGTGATCTTGAGCCAGTTGCTAAGACAATGTATTTGGCTTTAATGGTATGTTGGCTTGTTTTTACTGTTTTGTGATCAACAAGCTCTCCAAAGTCTTGGATGACATGTACGCCAAGCTTTTCAAAGCGTTCTACCGAATCATGCACAGCTATGGTGTTAATAACATTGCGCACATGTTCATTTACTTGTTTGAAATCTACTAAGGATTCAGCTGATATTATGCCAAATTTCGCTGAACCATCAATGATATGTTTGACCCTTGATGCTTCAATAAGCGCCTTCGATGGAACACAACCGAAATTCAAACAGTCACCACCCATTTTGTGTCCTTCGCACAAAACAACATTTGCACCCATTTGAGCTGCACCAGCAGCAACTGAAAGACCACCTGATCCGCCACCAATTACGCATATATCCGTTGTGATTGTGCTCATTTTATTTTTCCTTACGGTTTTGTCTGAATTTTAAAAAGACGGGTATCATGGTTAATATGGCGAGTGCTAGAAGAGGAATGATAACACTAGGTTTGATAAAGATATTCAAATCTAATTTTGTTTGTTGAGTAATTATGGAACTTAAACCACTACCAATCCAAGCATAGATGAAAGCACAGGGGGTCATGCCAATTAAGCTGGCTAAGATAAAAATACGCATTCTAACACCAACAATCCCTGCTGCGATATTAATGATGAAAAATGGAAAGATGGGTAATAATCTTAACATCAGTAAATAATTAAAAGCGTTACCAGAAAATCCTTTTTGTAGTTTCGCGATACGGCCGCTTATGCGGTTTTTTAAAAATTCACCAAAAGCACTTTTTACCGCTAAATAGGTAATGGTGGCTCCAATTGTTGCTGCAATAACTGACCATAAGGTACCTGACCAGGTTCCAAATAGGAGTCCGCTTAGTAGGGTTAGCAATGTTGCTCCAGGCAGTGAAAATGCTATGGCAATAATATAAATAGAGATAAATATTATAATGCTTAAAAAATAATGCTGTTGTGTGTATTTCTCTATTAGAGCATAATTATGATCTAATATTTGTATATTTAGATAATGATGTCCACCTAGTACTATGAATATAATTAACCCTAGTATTAAGATAAACAAAGGCAAAAATCTTTTAATGATTGACAACCTGGCTCTCCTATTACTTTAGATTAAGATTTATTTGACTCATAAAAAGTAAAATTGTTACAATAATTTATTTAATGACTCTTTTTTCTTTAATTTTTTTAACGATGACAGGGACTATAGAAAGAAGCGCAAGAGCGGCTATAGGTAATAAGATTTGTGGTTCAAAGATAATTCCAAGGTTCAATTCCCCGCCTTGTGATAAGGTATAGCCTAATCCACTTCCAACCCAAGCATAAATAAAAGATCCTGGGATAATCCCTAAAAAAGTAGCAATAACAAAAGTTCTTAACTTCATGCCAACAATACCTGCGGCAATGTTAATGATGAAAAATGGGAAGATAGGTAGTAACCTTAGTATGAGTAAATAGTTAAACGCATCTTTTGAAAATCCTTCTTGCATTTTAGCCAAAGTTGTACCTACTTTATTTTTTAGCATATCACCAAAAGCGGTATTAACGGCTAAAAAAGTTGTAGTTGCGCCAACCGTAGCAGAGATTATGACCCATAGTGTTCCAAATATCGCGCCAAATAAAAATCCTCCAAGCAAGGTCATTATAGTTGCTCCAGGAATGGAAAAGGCAACAACCAAAATATAGGCTAACATGAAAAATACTACGCTAATTATATAGTGATCTTGAGTATATGTTTGTAGTTTTTGATAATTCTCACTTAGGGATTGAAAATTTAGATAATCTTGTCCACCTAGGGTAAAGAATAAAATTAAGCCGATAATTAAAATTAGTATAGGGATGAGTTTTTTTATTTTTTTCATGATAATTTATACTCACATATAATTTTTGTATTAATAATAATTAGATAGCTTTTTTTGAGATTTGTTACAAGCTTTTTTTTAACAAAGACCTATTTTATAAGTTTTTGGACTGATATAACGTTATAATTACTTCAAGCCCACCAGAATCTCTATTATTAATTTCTAACTCACCTTGATGGAATTTAACTGCAGTTGAGGCAATAGCCATTCCTAACCCATTACCTTCAATATTAGATCGTAAGACTTTTTCAGACCTATAGAATGGTGAGATAACTTTTGTAATTTCACTAGGATCTATACCCGGACCATTATCAATTATAGACATGATTATTCTGTTCTCGGTCAATGAGGCGTTTAGCTGAAATTTGCCAGCATATTTACGGGCATTATTTACTAGATTAATTAAAGCACGTTTGAGAAGTGATGGATAGCCATTTAAGTAGCAGTTCTCCGGAAGTGATATCTTAAATTCAAAATCGTAGCCTTTATCAATCAGATCAATTTCTAAATTAATTAGAAGGTCAGTTAAGTTGAATTTTTGTGTATTCTTAGTGTTTTCTCCCTCTGAAAAAGCTAGTGATGAATCAATTATCATTTGAACTTCATCAAGCTGCTGGCTAAGTTGATGGGAGATTTCTTCATCAGAGACCATACTGGATAGTAAATATAAATTTGTAAGCATATTTTTCATATCGTGAGATAGTGATGAGAGCATAATAGTTTTTTCATGAATTAATTGCTGTATTCTGAGACTTAAATTGTCGACATGTGTTTGAATTTCATCAGGCAGTACATGACTAGGATGCTGTTTGTTTCTTATCAAGCTGGCAGCCATTTTTAATAATTCAGTAGGAAAAATGTGTTTAAAGATATAGATTAACAAAAGTAACATTGTGGCGGTAATTAAATGCATTAGTATGACTACGAAGATAACACTACTTAATGAATTGGTCGGGTTATAAAAAGTATAGACGGTAACCCATTCATTATTTTTATCTGATTTTTCGCTTATAAATAAAGAGTTTTTCTCTTTCAGAT
>JBLIDR010000094.1:0-6812 GCA_047632655.1 Francisellaceae bacterium
CAATGCCAACGGCACCAGAAAGCAGAATTCCTGTAAATAATGCGAGTATAATTATTTGAGGATTTTTTAATAGATCAAAGCTTTGTTTGATTTTTTCAATTAAAGTATGTTTTTCACCAGGGATTTTATTGTTCTTATTTTCTAGGCTGATGAATAATAATATTGCGAGGACTACACCAACAATGGATATGGATATGAAGACATGATCCCAGGTATAAATGCTGACTAATTTTGATAAAGGGTAGCCGGCAAATGATGCGCCAAGGTAGCCACAGAATAAAGTCGTTCCAATTAAAAGCGCATATAGGCGCTGTGGTAAATATTTGGCTAAAATTTTAACTGCTGCCAATAATGAACAGCTATATCCAATGGCCATGAATGCGCGAGAAATGGAAAACATGAGGATATGTTCTGATTGGCTAAACATTAAAGCGCCAAGCGCTGATAAAATGATTGCAATTAATAAAGGATATTTAGGCCCATATCTATCAACAATAACGCCAGCAGGCAATTTAAGGAGTAAAGCTGTCACGTAAAAGGCCGAGACTATAACGGATAGATCAGGTGCTGTTAAGTTATAATCCCTGATAAGTATGATTGAAATTGTAGTAACTGATGATTTAAGCATAGAGATATAAAAATAAAATATTTCAGCGGAAATTAAGGCTAATAAGGTAACAAAGGTGAGTTTTTTTAAATGTTGAGAATAGGCCATAAAGAATATCGAAAAATTGTTAATACTGACATTCTATAAAGTTTTATCTTACATGCAATGAAGGTTACATCGATAAAGATGGCTAGGAACCATTTTATCCAAGGGTTAGTGGTAGCTTACTCTTTAATGGTATTTAGCTTAAATTTGAAAAATATTAAAACAAATTGCAGTATTTTAGTCTGGTTTATGTATAATCACTTTCACACAAATGTATAACCATTTTATGGAGATTTTATCATGTCAAATCAAAGAACTTTATCCATCATCAAACCAGACGCCGTTGCAAAAAATGTAATTGGTCAAATTTATGCTCGTTTTGAAACAGCAGGATTAAAAATTGTTGCTGCTAAATTAAAGCATTTATCTGCAAGAGAAGTTGGTGAGTTTTATGCGGTACATAAAGGTCGTCCATTTTATAATGACCTGGTTGCTTTTATGGCTTCAGGTCCAGTGATGATACAAGTGCTTGAAGGTGATGATGCGATTGCTAAAAATAGAGAATTGATGGGCGCGACCAACCCAAAGGAAGCTGATGCGGGTACAATTCGTGCTGACTTTGCTGATAGTATTGATGCGAATGCTGTTCATGGCTCTGATGCGCCTGAGACTGCTGCTGTTGAGATTGCTTTCTTCTTTAGTGGTACAGAGTTAAATTAATCGTTTTGTCTCTAAAATGAATACAATAGAGTTAGAACGTTATAAACGACATTTCAGTTTATTTGGTCTTGAAGGTCAGGAAAATATTTCTAAAGCTTCGATACTTATAGTCGGATGTGGTGGCGTTGGTAGTCCAGTCGCATTATATTTGGCAGCAGCTGGAGTTGGTGTCATTGGCTTAGTTGATTATGATGTGGTTGACCTGTCAAACTTACAACGTCAAATACTCTTTGCTGAGAGAGATATTAATCATCAGAAAGTTGACTGTGCAAAAACACGCCTAGAAAGCTTAAATTCTAATATTAATATAAAAGCCTATGCCGATAAGTTAACGCTAACTAACGCTGCTTCAATACTTTCAGAATATGATTTAGTTATTGATGGTACGGATAATTTTCAGACTCGGTATTTAGTTAATGACATTTGTTGCCAATTAGATAAACCATTTATCAGTGCAAGCGTCTTAAAAGATCAAGCTCAGTTAGCTTTTTTTAACATTATTGATGGTTGTTATCGTTGTATTTTCCCCTCCCCTCCACCCAAATCACTCGTTCCTAATTGTGCCGAAGCTGGTGTTTTAGGTTCTGTTGTTGGTGTGGTTGGAACCCTTGCTGTGACGATGGCTTTGAATTTTATCGTTAAGGGTCAATATCCATTGAACGAGCTGAAGTTTTTTGACAGTCATGATTTATCCTTGAAGAGCCTAAAAGTTAATAAAAATCGTGATTGCCCTAGTTGTGTGCATAAACAATTAAGTCATGAACATCAAGAATCAGATGAAGATAATTCTAATGATCTTATTAAATACTCTCAGGATCTGAATCTTTCTGATTATTTTGTGATAGATGTTAGAGAAGGATGGGAAAGACAAGTTTCAAAAATAGATAATGATGACTTGCACTTAGCTATGTCGCAGGTTTTAAGCAACTTAGATTTAATCCCAAAAAACGCTGATGTTTTAATTTATTGCCACCTTGGAATAAGAAGTCTTCATATTGCTGAGGCTCTAAGAGATTATGGTTATAAAGCCTATTCTCTCGATGGTGGTATAGAGGCTTGGGGTCTTATACGGCCTAGGGGTTAGATTTTTCTTTATTCTAAAATAATAGCAGCGATAACAATGCGTCCTTCAGAAGCTAGCATATTAAAGGTACGACAGGCTGCGCTAGAATTCATGAAATCGACGGCTTTGCTTTCTTGCTGGCAAAAGTTATAGACGCTCATGTCAGGAAATTTTTGTTTTTCTCCGGTACCAATTAAGTATACATCAGCTTTATACTCAAACAGTTCAAGTAGATTTTCTTTCGTGAGTTCACTTATGTTAGCAAGATCCCAGCTAGGATTGAGAATCTTATTTGGCGAGATAATAATGCTGTTAGTATGAGTTGATATATTCAGTCTAATTTTTTCTGAAGTATATTGCTTGATATAAATCCCAGTATCAGGGACGTAAATTCCAGGTTGCATTAGTAGTCTCCTTTAGAAAAAATAATTAATTAGCAATGCTTAATGAATGCCCTATAATGTCAATAAAAAATTGCATGAATGGTCCCATGATGTACCAAAGTAAATTGCCATTACCAACTGGTATAATAAGCAGAGCAAGTAAAATAAAAAATCCCCAGCGTTCTAGTTTGTTATATTTAACGGCCATGTCATAAGGTAAGAAGCTAGTAACAACACGACTACCATCAAGAGGTGGTATTGGGATCATGTTTAAGACTAATAGAGCAATGTTAATCATCACTCCTGCCCAGCCCATTTGATATATGATAGTTGCCGCTTCAGGTGAGGTTGCATAAAGTGAAATAGCAATTTTAGCTAATACACCCCAGAAAATTGCCATAACTAGATTAGCGGCAGGACCTGCAACAGCAACCAACGCCATATCTCTCTTAGGATTTTTTAAATTACGCCAATTAATGGGTACAGGTTTTGCCCATCCAAAAATAAATCCACCCATAAAGAATAGTAATAATGGCACGAGAACGGTTCCTACCGGGTCAATATGTTTGATTGGGTTAAGGCTTAACCTACCAAGCATCGCTGCAGTGTTGTCGCCTAGTTTGCTTGCGACATACCCATGAGCGACTTCATGTAGGGTAATCGCAAATAAAACAGGGATGGCATATATTAATATAAGTTGGATATTAAAATTTCCCATTGGTTCTCATTGTTTCTTAAGTGATGCTGAGACTATACTATACCAACCTAATTGCTAACAGTAATTTATAAATTTTAATCAATTTGAGGTCTTCAATGTCAGAGCAAACATCTTATCAAGTGTCACCACTACCAAAATTTTCTACTATAAAAACTGAAAATATTGTCCCAACCGTAAAACATCTTATTAATGAATGCCGTGAGTTAAGGGATAATTTATTATCAAAAGAAGCTTGCTATAGCTGGAATAATATCATTGCTCCCTTAAACGAACAGGAAGAAAAGCTAGATCAAATGTTCTCTCCAGTGCGTCATTTAAGTTGTGTGGCAAATACACCTGAATTACGTGAGGCTTATCAAGCCGCAATACAATTACTGACTGAGTATGGAACGGAAGTAGGTCAGCATAAAGGTTTGTATGAAGCTTATAAGTTTGTTAAAGCTAACGATCAGTCTTTAGATCAACCACAACAAAAATCACTTGATGATGCCATTAAATCATTTAAAGATTCTGGTGTGGCCTTGCCTAAAGACGAGCGTGAAAAATATAAAAAAATTATGGCAGAATTAGCGAGCTTATCCAATGCTTTTGAAAATAATGTTTTAGACGCAACCATGGGTTGGGAATATCATACGGATGAGGTTAGCGAGCTTCTCGGGCTCTCTGATGAGGTGAAAGCGGCGGCTAAGTCAAAAGCAGATTCAAAAGACAAATCAGGTTATTTGTTTGGTTTAGATATGCCAACTTATATGCCAATTATGATGACCGCTGAAAACCGTAAGTTAAGAGAAAAGTTTTATATCGAATATGCCACCAGGGCTACTGATTTGGGTGCTAATGCCGGTAAGTGGGATAATACTAAAAACATTCAGGAAATATTAAAGCATAAATCTCAGCAAGCACAATTACTTGGTTTTGTAAATTATGCCGAACTCTCTATAGATTCTAAAATGGCTAATTCTATTCAAGAAGTTAATTCTTTTTTGAATGACTTGTTAACCAAATCTAAACCTCAGGCAAAACGTGAGCTAACAACGTTAAAACAATTTGCAGAATCAGAAGGTTTAGAAGATGAGTTTCAAAGCTGGGATGTCATGTTTTATAGTGAAAAATTAAAACAAAAATTATTTAATTTTAGTGAAGAAGAATTGCGTCAGTACTTTCCATTAAATAAAGTTTTAGATGGGTTTTATAAAACCATTAAAGCTATTTATGGCCTAAGTGTGAAACAAGCTAGTGATTATGATACTTATCATCAAGATGTTAAATTACTTGAGTTTTATGACGAATCACAAACGTTACGAGGAAAAATATTTGTTGATTTATTTGCGCGTGATCACAAGCGTGGTGGTGCTTGGATGGATGAATGTAGGGTGCGTTATGTTAAGTTAGACAATACGCTACAATTTCCAGTTGCCTATGTGAATGGTAATTTCACACCGCCTCAAAAAGGCTTAGAAGCGACCTTGACTCATAACGACGTGTTAACGATGTTTCATGAGTTTGGACATGCTTTGCATCACATATTAACTAAAGTTGATTACACTCCTGTTTCTGGAATTAATGGCGTTGAATGGGATGCGGTTGAATTGCCAAGTCAATTTATGGAAAATTTTTGTTGGGAAAATGGCGGCTTAAATTTAATTTCTAAGCATATTAAAACAGGTGAATCATTGCCTAAGGATATCTTAGACAAACTCAATGAATCTCGTCATTTTCAAAGTGCTATGCAAATGGTGCGTCAAATTGAATTTTCATTGTTAGATATAGCCTTACACAGTGAATTTCCTATTGATGTACAACAAACTATTGATGATGTCAGGCAAAAAACTTCAGTTATGATTCCGCCTAAATATAATAAATTTCAAAATAGCTTTGGTCATGTCTTTGCTGGTGGATACGCTGCTGGGTATTATAGTTATAAATGGGCTGAAGTTTTGTCTAGCGATGCATTTGCTAAATTTAGAGAAGCTGAGAGTATTTTGGATAGGGAGACTGGCGCACGTTTTTTAAACGAAATTTTGGAGAAAGGTGGCTCACAGCCAGCAGCAGTGTTATTTGAGAATTTTAGAGGCAGAAAACCGTCGGTTGATGCTTTGTTGGAAGATTGTGGGATTCACTAGGGATACGAATTAAAGGTGGTTTATATCTTTAGGGTTAATAGATGTCTTTATTCAGTGGCCATTATTTTTGTTGCTTTAGCTTTATTCGGATGTAGTTCGCCTGAGCTAGATCTTATACCAGCTGATGGTACAATTTTAGCCTTCGGTGATAGTCTTACAGTTGGTGTTGGGGTGGCGAAAAAAAATAGTTACCCTGTCGTTCTTGAAGAGCTAACCGGTTTAAAAGTGATAAGTTCTGGTGTTTCTGGTGAAACGACTGATCAAGGTTTAATTAGGTTGCGCCTGGAGCTTGATGAAATTCATCCTGATTTGCTTATTTTAATTGAAGGCGGTAATGATATTTTACGCAATAAAAATAAGAATGAAACAAAAGCAAACTTAGCGGCAATGATAGAGTTAGCTCAAGAGAAAGGCATTCAAGTTGTTTTAATTGGTGTCCCAGAAAAAAAATTATTTTCGAGTTCAGCACCATTTTATCAAGAGTTATCAGATCGATATAATTTGGTCTTTGATGATGATCTAATTAGTGACTTAGAGAGAAGCCCTTCTGATAAGTCAGATTATATTCATTTTAATAAAAAGGGATATAATAAGATGGCTGTGGGTGTTTATGAGGTTTTAGAAGAAAATGGGGCTTTGAAGTAAAGGTTTCTATAGCTTTAAACCCCTTAATATTTAGTCAGCCTGAAATTATTAGGGATACAAAAATAATAGTTATATTATTTCAGTAAGGGTTTGATTTTATCTCAATAATGATGTGACAATTTTTTTTAGGAAGTATTTCAAGTCGACATCTTCATCTGCTCAAATCTAACACGTGACAATTAATCATTCTCCGGGCGCCTTCTTTTACGATTATAAAAACCTCAATACATTCAGAAGGTTACTTCTTGGCTTCTTCTCGACTTTTGAATTTTTCATGGCGGTTCAACCCCTCGCTTCTTGTCTGTTGTTGCTCAGTAATTACGACCGTACCAGCTTTTCTTGAAGGACTACACCGGTCCAACTACCGTGCTCACCATCACGAGGGTCCGGCCTGGTCCTGAAATGGGCTCCGATTCTGTTCCGTAGGGGGAAAGTCAGACTTGCCACTGGTCTCTTCAGCCGCTGCGAGACAAGGATAGACGAAGTCGGTGTCGAGTAGTACGAGGTA
>JBLIDR010000095.1:0-6797 GCA_047632655.1 Francisellaceae bacterium
AGCTTTAATTGAATACAGGGCATTTAACGCATTACCATAGCCATTATCAAAATCTGCAATCACAGGGATGGATACAGCATCAACAATTTGAGTTAATATTTCTACAATTTGAGTGTAACTTATCAGGCCCATGTCAGGTACACCTGTACTTCTAGAGATTGCACCGCCTGAGGCATATACAATTGGAAAACCAGCGCTTTCCACTAATTTAGCTGACAAGCCGTTATAAACACCTGGGGCTACATATAGTGCCTCTTGTGAAAGTAGATGTCTTAGTTTTTGTGATGGAGTCATTTAATCACCTATTTTGTGAGCTAGTATATTCTTTTGTTGTAACTACTGTAGCAATTTTTTTTAAGAAGTTTAAGCTCGCTTCTTGCTCATAATCATTTAGACACTGGCAAGCATCCGATATTATGGTTACAACGTAGCCTCGATCATGAGCTTCTCTTGCTGCCAATTCGACGGCTTGGTTTGTACCTACACCACATAAGATTAAATTAATTATATCATTTTCGCGTAGGATTAAATCTAAATCAGTACCATAAAATGGGCTGACTCTATGTTTTGTAATCATAAATTCATTTTCTTTGACGGATAAATTATCGCAAAAATCTGTTGCCCAATTATTTAAGGCTAATACGCCATATTCTTTTGCTTTACCAAACATAGGAGATTTTTTTGAGGCTTCTTTATAATGAGAGTTAAAGCCAACTTTTACGTGCCCAATTAACGCATTTGATTTTCTGAAGTGTTCTGTAACGGTGTTTGCTCTCTCAATTGTTTTATTCGCTACAACTCTTGCTGCATAGGCGCTTAGTTTTCCGTCTACGTGACAGATTTCATTAATGAAATCTATAGTTAGTACACATGTAGTCATTTTATTATCCTTATGATTTTTATTTAGATTTTAGTTTGGTAATGATTTTTAGTAACTTTTTTGGAGATAATATATAGTGAGTTTTGATTTGTATTTTGTACGCTAATATAAAATGCTTTAAAGACAAAAAGTATTTTTCTCACAGCTAAAATAAATATTTTCTATCTGAATGTCAGGTTTTTATTTTAGGGTGAGTTATTTAGAGTTTTAGTTTGTGACATATCAAGGATTTGCGGATGGTGGGTCGTGTGGGATTCGAACCTACGACCAATGGATTAAAAGTCCACTGCTCTACCAACTGAGCTAACGACCCGCGCAAATTATTATATCTATCTGTTATCAGAACGCAAGTTATTTAAAGTTATTTTATAGAATTTAATCTAAAATATTTCTGGAATGATCAATTTCTGCTTTTGATTGTTGGATACATTTAGAAATAGGGGTAGAAAACCCATTCGTAATATATAAAGCAAAGGCAATGTTCAGCTCTAACATATCTTTTTTTGGCCCAATAATTTCTCCAGAAAATAATTTTTTAGATAACTGATAGTTTTGCTCTGAGTCCCCGCCTGATAGTTGGCTTTCATTGGCAATGGTATAACCATAATCCATTGGGTTAAAGCTATGTGTTGTCAGCTTATTATGATTGATCTTGCAATATGTACTTGTTCCACAAACACTAAATTCATCAAATCCATCGCCATATACCACGCAGCCATACTCTACTCCTAAAGCAGACAGCACTTCACTGTAAGGTTGAATAAGGGATTCTTTATATACACCAACTAACATCCTTTTAGGTCTGGCTGGGTTTAATAAAGGTCCTAGAATATTAAAAATAGTTTTTTCACCTAAGTCTGAAAAATGTTTTCTAACTTTTATAACATTTTGAAATATTGGGTGGAAATAGGGTGCAAATAAAAATACACGTTTGTTTTTATTTAATAAATCTTCCGCTTCGGTAACGTCTTTAGGTATTGGCTCGCCAATTTTTTCCAAAAAATCAAAGCTACCACATTTACTGGTAGCTGATTTATTACCATGTTTAATTATAGGGTAGCCACTATTAGAAACGACTAAAGCGCTTAAGGTTGAATAATTTAAAGTATTTTTCCCATCTCCACCGGTACCGACGATATCAATAGCGTCAGTATATGGATTACGTATTAGATGAGCATGAGATAAAAAAACTCTGACAACATCATATAATGTTTCTGCTAATAACATGTTTTTATTTAGGTTTGTGATGATTTTTATTTGACGGTCTAAAGTTGTATTGACATCAAGTAATTCTTTGATTTGGCTGGTAGCGCTCATGGTTTTTCAATTTACGGTTTATATTGCAAGTTTAGCATGAACGAAAGTATGATCCAGCTTAAAGTAATATAAATATCGATTGCATAGATCGGTGGTTGGTGAATAATAGCTTAACTTAATCTAGGGTTTTTTGAGATTTGGTCCCTTGTAGTGAAAGGATGCCAAATTTAGAGTAAATAGACATTCATTTGAAGTGAATATTTACACTATTCAGTGAGTAGCTCAGCTTGGTTAAGCCATATTTTTTTTGCAGTTGACTGACTAAGTGTCAGTTCTCTTTATATCAGGCTTTTAATAAATTGACCGGTGTATGATTTAGTGATTTTTGTGATACTTTCAGGTGATCCTTCTGCAATTAATTGGCCGCCATTATCACCGCCTTCTGGTCCCAAATCTATAATCCAATCAGCAATTTTAATTACATCCAAGTTATGCTCAATGATAACCACGGTATTACCATGATCTCTAAGTGTGGTTATCACTTCAAGTAATTGTTTAATATCGTGGAAATGTAATCCTGTGGTTGGCTCATCCATTATATAAAGAGTTTTTCCTGTGGCCGGTTTTGATAATTCTTTTGATAATTTCACTCTCTGAGCTTCACCACCAGATAGTGTCGTAGCATTTTGGCCGAGTGTAATATAGCTTAGCCCAACATCAATTAAAGTTTTAATACGCTTATGGATTTGAGGTATAGGTTCAAAAAAAACAACTGCTTCTTCAACGCTCATTGCTAAAACTTCATGTATATTTTTACCTTTGTAACGTATTTCTAGTGTCTCACGGTTGTAACGTTTTCCAGAACAAATGTCACAGGGTACATAAACATCAGCTAAAAAATGCATCTCTACTTTAATTAACCCATCTCCTTGGCAAGCTTCACACCTACCACCTTTGACGTTGAAGCTAAAACGTCCGGCTTTATATCCTCGCGTCCTAGCGTCAGGTGTTTGGGCGAATAGTTCACGTATTGGGGTAAATATCCCAGTATAAGTGGCAGGATTTGATCTGGGTGTGCGCCCAATTGGACTTTGATCAATATCAATAACTTTATCGACATGCTCAAAACCAGAATATGATTCATGGCTTTCAGGTGATAATGTAGTGTTTCTATTTAAAATTCTAGCAGCTAATGGGTATAGGGTTCTGTTAATTAATGTTGATTTACCAGATCCGGAGACGCCAGTAACGCAAGTAAGTAGTCCGATTGGTATATTTAGATCAACACCTTTTAAGTTGTTCCCAGTTGCATTTTTGATTGAAATGAACTGATCGCTAGGTGATAAACGTTGTTTAGGTATAGCAATTTCCTTGCGTCCTGATAGATAGTCACCAGTTATTGAGTTTTTACAATTAATAATATCTTCAATTGTTCCATCAGCAATTATTTCACCGCCATGAATTCCAGCTCCTGGTCCAATATCAATAACATGGTCAGCTTGTCTAATAGCCTCTTCGTCATGTTCGACGACAATAACAGTATTACCAATGTCTCTAAGATGGAAGAGGGTGTCTAATAACTTTTGGTTATCTCGCTGGTGTAAACCAATAGATGGTTCGTCTAGAATGTACATAACACCTACAAGCCCAGCCCCAATTTGACTAGCGAGTCTTATTCTTTGAGCTTCCCCGCCTGATAATGTATCAGCTTGTCTAAATAAGGTTAAATAGCCTAGACCAACATTGGCCAAAAATCCTAAGCGTGATTGTATTTCTGTTAAAAGACCTTCGGCAATAAATAATTGCTGTCCGCTTAGTTTAAGTTTTGCTAACCAATCTAGTGCATTATCAATTGATAAGCTGGTGAACTCCGGTAATGTTTTATCTTGAATCAGTACATTTCTAGCGCCTTCATTAAGTCTTGATCCTTTACAGACTGTGCATGGTTTTCGACTCATTAGTTTAGCTAGTTCATCTTGAATTAAGCTAGAATCAGTTTCACGGTATCTCCGCTCTAAATGTGGAATGACTCCTTCAAAAGGCTTTATTCTTTCAGTAATATGCCCGTTTGGACTTTTATAAAACATTTGAATATCTATGTCTCCAGAGCCATACATAATTATTGTTTGTATATTATCTGGTAGTTCTTGATAGGGTGTTTTTAAATCAAAGTCGTAATGTTTTGCAATGGCTTCTAACTGGTGGTAATAGTAATTATTTCTTCTTTCCCAACTGCTGATTGCACCTTCTGATAAACTAAATGATTGATCCATGATTAACTTATCTTCATCAAACTTTGAAAGAAATCCAATTCCTTGGCACTTTTCACATGCTCCAGCTGGGTTATTAAATGAAAATATTCTAGGAGATAACTCATGTAAACTAAAGTTACATTTTGGGCAGGCGTGGCTTGAGGAAAATAATAAATCTTCTTTGGTATCATCATCGAGAAAATGTACTTTAGCTAACCCATTTGACAAGTCAAGTGCAGTTTCAAATGATTCTGACAATCGCTGTTGATGATCTTTCTTAACTTTAAACCGATCTACAACAACTTCAATTGTATGTTTTTTATATCTTTCTAATTCAGGGGGTTGATCTAATTCATAAATCACACCATTAATTCTTGCTCTTAAAAAACCTTCACTATACAACTTTTCCATGAGTTGAATATGTTCACCTTTGCGCTCTACAACAACGGCAGCGAGGATAGCCAATTTGGCATCTTCTTCGATCTCTAAAACTTGATCTACCATTTGACTTACAGTTTGAGCTCTTAACGTTGTGTTATGAGTAGGGCATTTAGCTTCACCTGCTCTAGCATACAATACCCTTAAATAATCATATATTTCAGTTACTGTACCTACCGTTGACCTTGGGTTATGCGATGTACTCTTTTGCTCAATTGAAATAGCAGGGGATAGACCAGCTATATGTTCTACATCTGGCTTTTCCATCAAAGATAGAAATTGGCGAGCGTAAGCTGATAATGATTCAACATAACGGCGCTGACCCTCAGCATAGAGGGTATCAAACGCTAGAGAAGATTTCCCTGAGCCACTTAGTCCAGTGATCACCGTTAATTTATTTCTTGGAATTTCTAAGCTGATATTTTTTAGATTATGGGTTTTAGCCCCTTTGATAATGATTTTATCCATAATGATATGATGTGCCAAAATTTATCTGGCATGTATTGTAACATAGAAATTTGGAATGAGTGCCTATCAGGAATTAATTTTAATATTGAGTCTTATTTTCTAATAACGGTAATAATTAGCCTTATAAGGTCCATCAACTGGTACGCTGATATAGTCGGCTTGGTCTTGTGTAAGCTGAGTTAATTCAACACCAACTTTTTCTAGATGAAGTCTAGCAACCAGTTCATCAAGTTTTTTAGGTAGCATATAAACTTGTAACTCATAATCCTCTGGATGATTCCAAAGCTCAATTTGAGCAATAACTTGATTGGTAAATGAATTTGACATTACAAAACTAGGGTGCCCTGTAGCGCAGCCTAGGTTAACAAGTCTGCCTTTAGCTAGCATAATTATTTTTTTACCGTCAGGGAAAATAACATGATCAACCTGTGGTTTAATCTCATTCCATTCATATTGGCTTAATGAGGCTATATCAATTTCATTATCAAAATGACCAATATTACATACAATAGACTGATCTTTCATTTGTGTCATATGATCATGGTTAATAACATTTTTATTTCCCGTTGTCGTGACAAATATATTACCTACTTTGCAGGCATCATCCATTTTAACCACACGATATCCTTCCATTGCGGCTTGCAATGCGCAAATAGGGTCAATTTCTGTCACCATAATTGTCGCGCCAAGACCTTTTAATGCTTGCACACAACCTTTTCCAACATCACCATAACCTAAGACAATAGCAACTTTACCAGCGATCATAACATCCGTTGCTCGTTTTATTCCATCGACCAATGACTCGCGACAGCCATATAAGTTGTCAAATTTAGATTTTGTTACGGAATCATTAACGTTAATTGCAGGAGCTTTAAGTGTACCCGCTTTAACCATTTCATAAAGCCTCTGAACGCCTGTTGTTGTTTCTTCGGTAATACCTTTAATGTCTTTCATTAGTTCTGGATAATCATTATGCATCATTACGGTTAAGTCACCACCGTCATCAAGAATCATATTGGGACGCCAGCCATTAGGTCCTTCGATTGTTTGTTTAATGCACCATTCTGCTTCTTCTTCAGTCTCTCCTTTCCATGCGAAAGTAGGTATGTTAACTGCAACCATTGCCGCGGCGGCATGGTCTTGGGTTGAGAAAATATTACAACTTGACCATCTGATTTCTGCACCAAGCTCTATTAATGTTTCCATAAGAACCGCTGTTTGAATTGTCATGTGTAAACAACCAGCTATTTTAGCATTTTTTAGTGGTTTTGTAATGGCATGCTCTTTGCGTAAAGCCATTAATCCAGGCATTTCTGTTTCAGCAATATTGATTTCTTTGCGACCCCATTCAGCTAGTGATAGGTCTGCTACTTTATAATCATTTGACATGGTTCAATTCCCTTGTGTGTAAGTTTTTAAATAAATTATTATTTCATTTATGAGGCATCAGCTTTTAGTTCTTTAGCTTTGTTAGTTGCTTCCCAAGTGAAGTCTTTGTCCTC
>JBLIDR010000096.1:0-6793 GCA_047632655.1 Francisellaceae bacterium
TTGGCGTAAATACTCTGTTAAATGAGGTTGATATAGATAATGTTAAAAATGGGAGGATTAAGAAAGGTACTGATTTAGAGCATAGTGAGCTACAGAAAAAATTTAGTCCTATTATAACGAGATATAAAAAAATATTTAAAAGTGAAAATGTTATTATTTTACCTCAATGGGCATATCATTTAGATTTACAGATGTCTTATGCTGGTAGATCAATATTTTTGTTACATTCTTTTGAAGCAGTTACAAGCTATATTGATTCTCAACGTAAGCATGAAAATAAAGTTGAAATCCGTGAACATGCTAAGTCTGATATCGCTATTAAATGTGATAAAATAATTGAATATATAAAACAAATACTGGAATATTATAATTTTCAAGTTATTAAATTTGCAGGATCTTTATATCTAAAAAAATTTAAAGAAACGCAATTTGAATGTAAACCATCATACCATGATGGTGGTGGGCTGGTTTCTTGCCTTACTAACGGAATTGATATGTATGATGAAAGAAGTAAAAAATGTTATTATTTGACTGGTGATAGTATATATGGAGAACATAAAAACTATCTTATAAATTTGCTAAAACCTCATGAGATTAAACCGGTATTTTTGAAAAAGGACTCCAATCTAACTGACCCAAGAGCCATTTCTCAAGCTAATTCAAAAGCGTTGGCTTCAGAGGGTGGAGGGCTGAGGTGTCAGACTAATTTTATCCCTGATGAAATGCTGGGAGAAATTTTATCAGGGCGCCGTTTCCTTTAAATTGATAGTTATTCATTTTAGGGGTTAGTAAATTTTGGCTCTAGGAGTCTGTTGCGTAACGAAACGAACGGAGTGATGTTTTGTGAAGCAAGCAGGCGACGAGGACGTCTGAGGTAATATGGCTGTAGCGGTAAACGATTCGATTTTGGTCAAAGATGACCAAAATTTATTATGAGTGGCGCTACACTTTCCATTTGAGTATATTAAAGGTTATTATTACATTCAAATGAAACACTCTATGATAAATTTCATGACACCCAAATAGTTTGAATATAAGATGGAATCTCAATTAGAAAATCTGCCAAAAAGTTGGGGTGGGTCATGCCTCAAAAACCACTGATTTTGGTAACATTCTAGCATATTAAACATACTTATTTCGTAACTCAATTTTGTGCCATATCATAAATCAAAGCTTTCTTTTAGTTATTTACTTTAGGGAATTGATGTCTTTTTATAAAAAAGATACAAATTAAATTAATAATGATATATGCGCAACTCTGGGTTATATAGCCATAGTCAGGACTAATGACTGAATAATACAGAAAGTATGAATGATATCCTGTTGAGCATAAAAGCAATAATATGCTTAATACTCTCATCTTTTTTTGGAAATTCCATAATTTACTGCCGCAAAAAATGCTAATCATAAATATAGCAACAGAGTAGCTTAAGAGTATTTTCAAGATAGTTTCATCAGCAGGGATTGACCATTGCACGCCACTTTGCCAAATATACTTTCCATAGTATAAAAATAAAATAAGAAAAAAGAAAAATTTCAAAAAGGCAAATAAGCCTAATACATAGATATATAAATTAATTAAACGATAGCGTTGAAAGACCTGGTTGTACGATTGGGCAGAGTTATGCTTAAATAAATGATGTTTAATTAAGTAGATAATACTCAATGCGTTAAGTAAAATAATAGCGGCCCCTAAAGCGAAAAGTTTAAAGGTCACATCGCTATTATATTGTAAGTAAGAATCAATGATGTACAAGATGGTAGTGGTTAGGACTATTATGGCAAATGGAGTATATTTCTTAGTTTGATGCCATAAGCTAAATATGGCAACAATGAAAATAATGGTTGAAATTAAAGCGTACATAAATGCAAGCATATAGTTGCCAAGAACTTGTAAGTAGATCACTAATGGCATGTGTGCTTGTATACCAATTTCTTTTGCATACCATAGATTATTTAAGTTGCTAACTAAAAAATATAATCCAGCGACTGCATATAATGCACAAAGCAAAACAATAAATTTTAGATATGAATTTTGACTGTTTTTAATTTTTAAACCCATCTGTATCCTTATTTGATCTGGTCATGCCTATGATATTAAATCAGACATTATGAGCATGGTAGTATTACATATAGACAAATCATCTAAAAGTGGCGATATAACATTTATTTATAATCGTAATGCTAAAATTGTTCTTCACCTAAAAAACGACTATATTATTATTTAGGTATAATCTATTAGTTATGTATGGACAAGTTAAACCAAGTTTTAGAATCTATTTTTTTGATAGATGACATGATTACCGTGAAAAAAAAGGACGCGGTCACTCAGCGTCAATTTTTTAATGATAGAGCTAAGACTCTTTTTAATATTACTCAGAAACCGAAAATCATTTTCAAGGATCATTTGATTTCTTTAAAAGGTAGGGAGATTAATTCGAGATGTTACATTCCTGAAACAATTTCATCAGATGGTGCCATTGTTTTTTATCATGGCGGTGGGTGGATGTTGCATAACATTGATGTCTATCAGTTGTTCTGTTTTTATCTTGCTGATATCTGTCAATGTAAAGTTATTTCTGTTGAATACCGCTTATCACCAGAGCATAAATTTCCACAAGGCGTTGATGATGCAATTGATTCAATGCAATGGATTTTTGATAATGCAAAATTATTCGGAATCAATCCAAAGAAACTGATTGTAGCTGGAGATAGTGCTGGTGGTAACTATGCTGCTGTCATTTGCCATGAGAGGTTGAAACATGGCTTGCCTTTACCCTTGGCGCAAGTCTTAATTTACCCTGCGGTTGATATGTCTAAAGTTTACCCTTCACAGGAAAAATTTAGTGGACTTAAATATTCTTTAGATAAAGATTGGTTACAGATGATGTTTGATGAATATTTTACGAATCCATCTCGAGAGGCTTTTAGTTCTAAAGCATCCCCAATTTTAAATAAAAATTTTTCTCAACAGCCTGATGTCATGCTTATTATTGCTGATCACGATCCATTGCAAGATGAAATAATGGCTTATCAAAATAAACTTGAAGCAGCGGGTGTAGAAGTAGAAACTCATCATTACCCAACAATGCCTCATGGTTTTATTAGTTTTATTGGAATTGTTGATGAATCACTAGATGCAATTAATAAAATTTCCAAATTTTGTAAATCTCAATTTGATAAAGCTTAGGAGATATAAATTATGTCAAATACAATTTTAGTTTTAGGGGCTGGCTCTTGGGGTACAGCTTTAGCGATTCAATTGGCACAAAATAAATCCAATAAAGTTCTTTTATGGTCTTGGAAAGAAGAGCATTGTAATCAGATGCTTTCTGAAAAACAGAATAGTCAATTTTTGCCAGAATGTTATTTTCCAGAAAATTTAGAAGTGATATCTCAATGGCAAAAAGTAATTAATAAAGTAGATAATATTTTAATTGGTGTGCCTAGTAGTGCCTTTGAGTCAACAATTAAAGACATTGCACCTCATATAAAAAATCAAGGTATTATCTGGGCAACCAAAGGTTTTTGCCATGATAGCTATAAGTTTTTGCATGAAATCGCGGCTGAATATGTTACCTCGGAAGTACCTTTGGCCATTATAACAGGTCCCAGCTTTGCTAAAGAAGTGGCTAGCCAG
Source organism: Francisellaceae bacterium (assembly GCA_047632655.1). GTDB lineage: Bacteria > Pseudomonadota > Gammaproteobacteria > Francisellales > Francisellaceae > CAJXRW01. Next base: position 3,641 of record JBLIDR010000096.1, read on the forward strand.
TTACCTACAGCAGTGGTTGTTGCTGGCATTAGTGATGAGTTCAATCGGAAAATGCAAATAGCTTTTACTTCAAATAATTTTAGAGTTTATACGACAAACGATCTCATAGGTGCTCAAGTTGGTGGTGCGCTCAAAAATGCTTTAGCTATTGCTACAGGAATTTCAGATGGTTTAGGTTTTGGAGCTAATGCCCGTGTGGGTTTAATTACGCGAGGTATGGTGGAATTACAAAAATTGGGTTTGGCCTTAGGTGCAAAATCTGAGACCCTTATGGGTTTGAGTGGTCTGGGTGATTTAGTGTTAACTTGTACCGATAATCAATCACGTAACCGTCAGTTTGGTTTGCAATTAGGGGCTGGCTTATCAATGGAAGAAGCCCTGATTTCAATTGGTCAGGTTGTTGAAGGTATTCCAACAGCAAAATCAATTCATTATCTTGCAAAAGAAAAAAATATTGACCTACCTATTGTGGAGCAAGTTTATAAAGTACTATTTGAAAATTTAGCACCACAAGAAGCGGTTAAGAACTTAATGTCTAGAGTACCAAAATCTGAACAAATTTAATACTTATTGCCATTTAAAAATGCATCTGTTTGACTATTGTAACGTCTAAATGTATATGACCTCAATCTATCTGTCTTATCCAGCAAGAAATGAAAGAATCAGCTTAAAATTGCTCTATTTTTTGTTGAGCATTATACTTCTCTGTAATTCATACCTTTGAGCTAAATGCTTATAAGGTTATTATACTTATACATAGATGATTTTTGGAAATTAAATTAAGAATCAAATACTTTGGCGACCCCCTACAGGCTGCCAACTAGGAGCAATTACCGAAACCATATTAGCATCTTTATTCATTAGTTCAGTGCCAGATATAAGTGTATTCTTGCCAAATTTTTGGTTGATCTGATCTCTAACTAAGTCAATAGGATCAACTTCATCTTTTGTGCTTTCTTCCGTAAAGTTAAGTTCAAACTGTACTTGATTTTCTTCTTCTAGCTCTAATGCTGCAATTCCAAGTTGGTAGGCTGGTTGTCCTGACCAGAGTGAGAGTAATTTTTCTGCAATAGACCATATTTCTTTTGACGAATAACTAGGGCGAATCAGCATATATTTTTTACTGAGCCATCCTAAATCAGTATGTATATAGCACTGATATTTTTTACATTTGGTATGATTTTTTCTTAAGCGAGCCGCTAGACGTTCAACTAGATTCTTCATTACAGCGTAAACTAAATTTATATCTTGGGTTGCTGGCGGTAATATCTTGGAATGCGAGAGTGACTTGGGGATGGGTACTTCGGTGATAACGGGGTAGGGGTCTTCACCATTGCATACTAAGAATATACGTCTACCCATATCTCCAAAACGCCTTGCCATGACATCCATAGGAAGCTTGCGCATATCCTTACATTTATAAACCCCGTGATCATTTAAATATTTTTCTATTTTTTTACCTACACCGCATATATCACCAATTTTAGCTTCAGCTATTACATCTTTAATTTTATCTGGAGCCACAATGGTGGTATAACTTTTTTTTGTTTTAGCAAGATACTTGGCAAGTAAGATTCCATTTGATATTCCTATAGAACAACGTAACCCACCTGATGACTCAAAAACATTTCTGCGTATAAGTTTAGCAATTTTTGCTACAGATCCGTGATAATGCAAGACACTGGTGAGATCTAAAAATGCCTCATCACAAGAAAATACCTGTATAACAGGGGTTATATCATGCAAAGCTAACATGACGCTTGTCGAAACTGCTGTATATCTTTCTGGTCTAGAAGGGCAACGAATTAATTCAGGACAAACAGCAAGGGCATCTTTTAATTTCCATCCTGTTTTAATACCCCTGTCACGTGCTTGATAGCTTGAAGTGATAATCGTTGTACCTTTATCACCATTCGTTACAGCAATTGGCTTACCGCGCAATACAGGATTATCTAGGCATTCTACAGAGGCAAAAAAACTAACTAAATCAACATGCGCGATACATTTAGGCCAATATGATTTAGTGTCCGGGCAGTAAAAATCTTTTTTCATTTGTAATAACAATGTTATTAGATATACTTATAATAATAATACAACAATGTTATTTAAAGATAAACCATTATGAATCTAAGCAAAAAAACACAGATGGTATATGATTTTATAGTGATTCATTACCAGCAACATGGCACTCCGCCAATGTTGACAGAGATTTGTGATCATCTAGGTATTAATCATGGTAATAGAGGGAATATAAAAACTAACTATATAAAGAAACTGCAAGAGCTAAATCTCATTGACCAAAAAAACGTACCGGCATTAAAAGAGGTCAATACAAACGATCTAGATAAATTTAAGTTGCCTATTGTCGGTGCAATTGCGGCTGGTCAACCAATAGAAGCGAGTGAAGTTGTAGATTACATTGATTTTAGCAAACTAGTCTTAAATAAAGGTTTGTATATGTTAACGGTTAAAGGTGATTCAATGATAGATGCAGGAATACTTGACGGTGACACCGTGATGATGAAAAAACAAAATATAGCTAGAAATGGTGATATTATTGCAGCGCTCATTGATAATCAAACTGAAGCAACACTTAAAGAATTTAAATTAAATTCTAACTATACAGTAAGTCTAATAACTCATAATCAACAAGCTGTTAATAATGGTGACTTACCAGCAGAGCTTATATACAACGCTGATCAAGTTTATATTGATGGTGTTTATACAGGGTTACGTTTTGACAGAAATCAATTAAATAGGTTCAGCTAATATGTGTGGAGCAGTGATGTATTCTTACGAAGATCACATGAAAAAAATATTTTTTAGTATGCCAACAGCCAGGTTACCTGTGCGTCAAAAAGACGGTAGTGTAAAATTATATACTTGGGGTAGAAGAAAAGACGAAGCAGGACTCTTACCACAAACAAATTGTGCTAGAGAAGATTCATACAAAATAGGTAAGTGGGATCAACATTTTCCTCGTAAAGTCAAAATCATGATAAGTTCCTTTAGAGAGCATTACACAGACCCCGATACACAAAAAATACAATATGACTGGGATGTCCTAAATGATGGGGCATATATTGTTGGTCTCAAGTGTCGTGACTTTGATAAAACAGACAGGGTATATGTCGTAACTATTAATCCTGGTGG
>JBLIDR010000097.1:0-6767 GCA_047632655.1 Francisellaceae bacterium
ATGGGTATGAATTCTATTACGATTTGGAAAGCTCGCTACTTGATTGGAAAAAAGATGTACCTGATGAATGGTGATAATCACAGTGACATAGGATGAAAGAGAATGCGGTCATGAATCAATGCCACTGACACGCAGTGATTGCTTGTGTTAAAATTGTGCGTTGTTCGCAAAAAACGGTTGTGGACCAACTAGCATAATATGATTGGCAAATAAGCATTACCTTAGTAGCCTAGTTAATGTTGGTTTCATTAAATTTGTTTGCTAATACGCTCAGAATTGAATACGCAGTACGTTTACTTTATTAAACAATATATAAATATGTTTGGATTCAAATAATAAACGAATGGCTAGAACACTATCCAGTTACTTAATATTATTTTCAAATTGGGTACTCTTACAATGAAGTATTACTTTTGATATCTACAGTTCGTTAGCCTATCTGAACTGGTTCTTAAGGGCAAAAACAGCAATCCGATTAAAAAATTCATTTTTTTCAAAGGGACAATAGCTAGTGAAAATTAATAATTTAACTATTTTGGCTAAAGGATTTACTCCAGATGTCGGTGGTGTTGAAAGTTATTCAGAATTTTTGATGAAAGGTTATATATCAAATAAATTAGATGTGACAGTGGTAACATTCGGTAATGACGTTGGGGAAAAAAATATATTTAGGATGAAAAAAAGTAACGATATTTTTAACTTTCTTAAATTATTAAAATTATTATTGAAGGATGATGAGTGCGAGGTTTTTCATGCTACAACATGGCGAATGGCTTTACCATTTCTCTTTAAGAAAGGAGAACTTATAATCACTCTCCACGGTAATGAGTTCTTAAAAAAAAGTTTTCTTTTATCACTACTTATGAATTTAGTTTTTAAAAGAGCTAATAAATTAATAGCAGTTTCAAAATATACTCAAGAAAGATTTTTGGATGCTTTTCGAACAAAATCTTTTCAAAAAAAGATATTTGTAGCTAGTAATGCGCCAACTCCGGTAATTGCAGGTGAAGAACTATCATCTGAAGAGATAGCAAACTTTATGGAAGAAATGTCAATAACAAACAAAGACCTGATTTATTACTCAATTTGCAGGCAAGAGAAGAGAAAAAATATTCGAAGTGCAATAATTGCATTTAATACTGCTGATATCGGGAACAGTTGTAAGTATTTAATAGCTGGTAGTGGCCCAGAGAGTGCAGGTATATCTGCGCTAATTAAGGAGCTAAATAATCCGAATATAATTTATCTTGGTAGAGTTTCAGATTTGGTTATAAAGCTACTACACAAAATAGGGCATGTTTTCCTTCACCCACAAATTGAATTAGATAATCGAAGAGATGTAGAAGGTTTCGGGCTAGTTATTATCGATGCTATGGCAAATTGCTCGGCTACTATTTCTGGTAAAGATGGTGGTCCATCAAGCTTTATAATTGATGGAATAAATGGATTATTATTAGATGGAAATAAAGTTAATGCTATTACGGATGCCATTGAGCAATTAGCTAATGAAAAAATTAGAAAGGAACTTATCAAAAAAGGAGAGTTAACTGCAAAGTCACTTACTTGGGAAAAGCATGCTAAGGTTTGTATGGAAAAGGTAGATACATGCAAGATACATTAGTTCTAATTGTAGGCTGTCCAAGAAGTGGGACTTCATTATTAAGAGACTTAACCTCACAGTTTCTGGGATTAGCGATACCTCATGACGAATTTCAAAATCTGCACAAAATGATTACCATAAAACAGAACACTGAAAATGTTAAAGACGCTATTTTGGAACTTTTCCAGCAAAGCGCGTTTAGTTTTCATAATAAAGAATTATCAAAATCGGTTGTGAAAAAGATAAAAAAAGATAAATGTGAGACTAAAGAAGAGATTATAAAAAAGTTACTAATTTTTTCTTCAAAAAACAATAATGCTGTCCAAAATATGTTTGGAGAAAAAACCCCTCAAAATTATCTTTATCTAGATGAAATCGGTAAAAATTTTACAACTAAAATCAAGGTAATATTTATTGTCCGTAACCCATGTGATACTGTTTATTCAATGCAAAAAGCGTGGGGGAAAAGCATTAAATCCAGCGTTGATGAATGGAATCAAGCTGTTAATAGCTACCTTAATTACTCCTTAAATGGAGATTGTCATTTAGTATATTATGAAAATTTAATCCATAATCCAATCAATTCATTACAGTCTATTACAGATTTTTTGGAAGTTACTCCTGTTGAAAACTTTGATCCAAATAAATATGTTGGAAAGGAAATGTATGGGCGAGCTGCAGGAAAAAAAGGGATTTTGAAAATGGAAAAACAAAACTATAATACCTATTTCCAAAACTATGTCGAATTATCATCACAAAATAATATGCATAAAATGGGTTATAAAATTAATTCAAATAAAGAATACGAAATTAAAGTAAATTTTTTTTATAGTGCCTATGTCTTTTTTCAGTGGATGGGATACCCTGTTAAATCTATTTTTAATATGGTCAGAAAGAAAGGCTTAATCACTGGCTTGCTCTATAGATTCAAGCAAATAAAAAACAGGTACTTATAGTTGAATGAAAAAAAAATTACTGCCTCTAGTTTCCTATTTGTAAGCGTTCTCGCATTCTTTTCGGGAACGATTTCATTTTTTGTTGTAAATATTTATGGCGATATCCTGTCTGTTATACTTGCGTTACCGATAATAATTGTTGTACTTTTTAACTTTAGCTCTGTACTACGACTTCCTGTATTTATAGCATTGCTTGTTTTATTTGCGGTATATTTTTTATCAACTGTAACTAATGGATTTGATTTTGCGGCAATAAAAAACGTTCTAAGTATATTTATAGTAATGTTATTCTTTTCACTAGGTGCTTTGTATGGACAAAAATTTTATAAATATAGATTTTCTATACTTTTTTATTTGATTATTGTTGCCTTTTATTGTTTGTTTTTTGAGATGAATAGGAACAAAAATGCTCTGGCTTTATTTTTAGTATTTCAGGCGCTATTGCTATTGCTAGTTTTTGTGTTGTATTCCAGTAAAAGAGTTAAAAAAAATCTGCTTTTTCTTTCTTGTTCTTTGTTCGTACTACTAATGTCAACTTCTCTGAATGTTAGATCGCTTCTTTTTTTATCTTTACTATTCATCATACCATTATTGATTAGAGAAAAGAGGTTAACATTGATCGCTATCTTTTCTAGCTCAATAATTATAGTAAGCTTATTTATGATTTATTATCTACTTACTGATATTCCTATAATTGAACAAATGAAAGTTTACTCTGAGGTGGTTTCTGAAAGAAACTTAAATTCTGGCAGGCAGATTATTTGGCCTGAGTATGCTGCAGTGATTAAAAATAATTTATTATTTGGAGTGGGAGCCGAATATAGAATGGATTTTGCGTATATTGGTCAAAATTGGTCGGCCCATAACACATTACTACAAGTTACATCACAGGTTGGCATTTTGGGTGCTACTATTTTTTGCTTTATTTTCTTATTTACTATGAAAAGCACAATGAAATCAGTAAATAAACATCCAGATCTTAACAATTCAACTTCTATTTATTTAATTGCAATATTTATAGGTTTTCTACTAATAATTTGCTTCTTTGAAGTAACTCTTTTTCAAAACTCACACTATATGTATATTTATCAATGGCTATCATTAGGAGTTATTTATAACTATTTAATTAACTTGAGAAGTAACTGAGATTACAATTATTCTACCAACATTTGATGAAGAACACAGCATCACAACTTCTGACCAAGCTAACCAATTAAGCGCAAGCGTAGCGATATCCTTTTTGAGGTAATAGGGTAAAATAATATTACGAACAAAGGCATATTTGGTTCTTTTATAAAGAGCTTAGTTTGAAAAGACGGAATTTAACTATTTTTATATAACAACTTTTGCATAAGAATTATCATATACTCCCCAGCTAACATTGTTCAACCAGATTGTAAAAATCGAGATGCACGTCAGGCAAGAAATGTTCGTGATGCTTAAATTGATGTGCTATTTTTGGTTATAACATCTGTAATTTGAGGGCATGGTTACTGGGAGTTCTCGTGATTCGGGCAATCGAAGTCAAGTTGCACTAGAAATTTATACGGTACTTAATGCAGTTACTTGTCCAATTAGGAAGAAATACAGCTATAATATCTTTAGTGAGCATCATCAAAAAAACTGGCGAATACAAATAGAAATTACATTAATCAATGCATTATGTACTTAATGATTTCGCTTTGGGGGCTAGCTTTAGCTACAATAATTTACCTTTGACATATAAGACCAAATGATCTCAAAAATAAAAAATATCTTAAGTGATGCTGAACACCGCCATACGGCTATAAATTCTGCAATTGCGTTAGCTATACGTGTACTAGGTGCCGGCATGGCATTTGTGTTCAACTTAATCATTGCAAGGCAATTAGGTGCTGAGCAAGCGGGATATTTTTTTTTAAGTTTTGCTGTAGTGATGTTACTTGCAACAGTCGCTCGTTTAGGATTTGACAACACGGTATTGCGATTTACAGGAGCAAATGCCAAACAAGGTAATACCGTTAAAGGGGTGTTGCATTTTGCGTTAAAGTACAGCCTGCCTTTCTCCGTAGTTATTGCTATATTGCTTTATTATTTTTCGCCCTTTATAGCTATAAGTGTGCTGAACAAACCAGACATATCTAATAGCTTGCAATATATGGCACCTACAGTTGTTGGTTTAACAGTGGTTTTTATAGTAGCCATGAGTTTGCAAGCCCGCCACAAGCTATTTGCAAGTATACCGTGTCAAAATATAGCTCATTTTTTATTGTGTGGTGTAGCCATATTAGTATTTAATACTACTACAGCTGATGTAGCTGCACTGTATCTAAGTTTAGCGTTAGGTGTTACTGCAAGTTTCTTTTACTGGTTGAGTATACAGGATGTTAATAAGCAAGGCGTTCGTGTCAGCGCAAACGAACTTTGGAAAAGTGCGCGCCCAAGCCTAGTCATGTCGTTAATGAGCCAAACGGTGCAGTGGAGTGCACCTATTATCATTGGGGTGTTTTTAGTGGCTGAGCAAGTAGCGTATTATAGTGTCGCGCAGCGCATAGCATTACTAACAAGTTTTATTTTAATGGCAGTTAACTTAGTTGTTGCTCCTAAATTCGCCGCGTTTAAAGCAAATAATGACATGGATGGTATACGTAAAACTGCATTATTTTCAGTACGTTTATTAGTACTAAGCGCGCTTCCAATTGTGTTATTTATGTTGTTACTACCTGAATTTTTAATGGGCTTATTTGGAAGTGAATTTAAGCAAGGTGCTATATTGCTACAAATATTAGTAATAGGACAAGCTGTTAATGTAGTAACTGGCTCCGTAGGTTATTTATTAACGATGACAGGGAGTGAGCGTGATATGCTCTTTGCAACAATAATTAGTGGGGTAAGTGTGCTTTTGTTTGTGCCTATTTTTACAAATTTTTTTGGCACAGTAGGTGCTGCCAGCGTTACCGCTTTTTGTATAGGTATGCAAAATTTAATGGCCGTATACTTTGTTAAAAAGCGTTTAGGGTTTAATACCTTAAAGTTTTGGCAGAAAATATGATGGGTTAACTTGCAGTCATCAAACGCTTAAAATAAATCAACTCTATGTGCCCGGGTTAGTTTTGACCTAGTCGATTTAATACGACCACCTTGATTAAGCTACTTTTTTAATTCATTTTTTCCACTATCAAAATCATTAAGAATTTGTGTACGTCGTTAAAACCACACAAGTCTAGTTTGACGTTCCAAAGCAGTAGGTGTTCAGGCTCAGTATCACCTTGAATAATTATTCCATTACGTGCACTAAGTTGTCACAGGGGACTAGGCCGTTAGGCTTTGCTGTTTATACCGAATTTAAAACTATGCCGAATGCCCTAGCTCACCATGTATAAACCGTTGATGCAGATTATGTTTGTCTGCAAAGGTGTTTTTTTATTCGGCATAGTTACCCTACAGCTTGAGGCTAGTTTATTGTCTGGGTCATAGTGAAGTGCATTATGCTTATTAAATGGTTCTACTTTAGCTAATGCAAATTCCTTCAATCCCATATGGGCATGCATGTATACTTCAGTTGTTTGCATAGACTCATGCTCAAGCAACATTGCTATTACCGCTGTATCCACATCAGCGTTAAGCAACTCCATCGCCGCAGTATGTTAAAGCACGTGAGGAATCACATGCTTTTGTTTCAAAGGTAGGGATTGAATGCACGCGGTAGCGGTATGTTTTTTACTAAATACTGTACACTATTTCGACTAAGGTGGGCGTCGCGTATTTTTGGAAACAGTATGTCCTCTTCCATACTAAGAAGTTATAAGCCAGCAGAGGCATAAAGCAAGGGCTTGTAACCATGAATATCAAACCCGCCTATTAGGCTGTTGCTGTTCGCTTAAACACATTGAAGTTTGCGTGCTGCTAGTCCGAGGCTGTAACGAATTTTGTGTAACTGCTTATCATAAATTACTCTAAGAGAACCGTAGCTTTTTTAATATATCTTTTTCCCATTCAATTTTTTTAATACGGGCTTCAAGCTCTTGAATGAGTTTTTGATCTGGTGCAATTCAGCTAGCAGTAAGCGTGATAAGTTCAGACTCTTGTTTCAACTGCAGTACCGAGCGACTAACAGCCATTGCAACTGCGCCAGTCGCCCCGCTTGCTTCTCGTTTGGAATAACCTTGTTGTATGACAGGATTAACCGCATCTATTTTAAACTCTGCTGAATAAGCTCTATTTGATTTCAA
>JBLIDR010000098.1:0-6755 GCA_047632655.1 Francisellaceae bacterium
TGAACAGTGGAACTACCTATTTAATGATAGTTTTTCGATTAGTTATAAAGATTATAATAATCTAAAGCGCTCTTAGACCAAGAAAAATCTTGCATCATGGCTTTCTTCTGAACTTTACGCCATATTTTTCTCTGTTTATACAACCCTAAAGCATAATAAATGGTTTCTTTCAGAGCATATGCAGTCGCGTCATACATGACGAAACCCGTTGCAATATTAGCGGCAATATTTTCAGTTGTAGCATTAACCACAGTGTCTGCTAGCCCACCAGTATGATGAACTATCGGTAAAGTTCCATAAGCTAAGCTATACATTTGATTCAAACCACAAGGTTCAAAGCGTGACGGCATCATAAATAAATCTGAGCCAGCTTCAACCTGATGTGCCAAAGCTTCTGAATAACCAATATAAACAAAAATACGCTGCGGATATATTTGTGATAATTCCTGCAATTTAGTTTGAAGCACACTATCTCCTGAACCAATAAATACAAGATTAACGCTGCTATGTTCCATTAAATCTGGAATCACCTCCAGCACAAGGTCAACTCCTTTTTGATCAACAAGTCTACCAACAAATCCAATTAATGGATTTTTTGATTTTGCTATTTTTATGCTTGCCCCTAACTCAAGTAATAAGGCGTCCTTGTTTTCTGCTTTAGAAGTAACTGGTTTTGCTTTTTGTGAGTATTGTTGGGTAATATATTTATCAATTGCAGGGTTCCATACATCTTGATCAATGCCATTTAAAATACCTAGTAAACGCCCATGATGATTACGTTTTGAGACTAGCCCGTCAAAACCACAACCATATTTAGGGGTACAAATTTCTCTGGCATAAGTAGGACTGACCGTGGTGACATAGTCAGACATCATTATCCCAGATTTTAACATTGATAAATTATCGTGAAACTCTACCCCATCCACATGCCACAAATGAGATGGCATATCTAAAGCACGAAAAACAGAATGTGGAAAATTCCCCTGATATGCCATATTATGAATCGTGAATATTGTTTTTGGTCGTTGATTCTCTAATGTTAACCAAGCTGGTACCAAACCTGTTTGCCAATCATTACTATGAACCACATCGGCTTTCCAATTAAGGTCAAGACGATCCATAGAAATCTCAACTATCGCTTTTGAGAACATGGCAAAACGTTCACCATTATCCCACCAATCCTTACCGTCTTCAGCTAAATATGGGCCACCGTCACGATCAAATAATTCAGGGATATCAACCAGTAAAACGGTTACATTAGAACTTAACATTTTAGTTTGTAATAAACTAACAGTATAATTACGACCAAACCCTTTTACTTTGTATTTTGCAATTTCTTTACAGCCTGAGGTTTTCTCTAGTACAGATCGATAAGCAGGTAATACAAGATAAACATCATTACCTAGTTGGCTTAACGCCTGTGGCAAACTTCCAGAGACATCTGCTAACCCACCTGTTTTAATAAAAGGTAATGCCTCTGAAGCACAAAATAAAATATTTAATTTTTTAGTGGTCATATTCCTTCATTCCTATCTTTTCAGATTAAACTGTATTTAAATTACCAAATACTCCGAAGTGTTGAACACTAAATTCTTAAAGTTTATGGATAATTTTCATATAAATTTAGGATAGCTAGTAACAAATAACTTGCAAGGTCTGCTCACATAACCATTTCAATTTATATGATAACTCCAGCTTATAGATAAATATTTTCAACGAGAAAAGATAATATCAATTCTACGGGTCTTACAACATGTAACGGTATTCTAGTTTCAGAAGAAGTAAAACCATTGTTTTTAAAGTGATTTCAAAATGGCTCATAAAATTTGAGAGATATATGACAATACCTGAATTAAACTTGACAGTAAAACTCAGGATATAAGTTTAGATACAGTTAGAAAACAATAAAAATATAATATTTTACTTATAAATTACCATCCACCAAAACGTAAATCTAACGTATTAGGGAAGGTTGGATTGTTCTCAGTCGGAGGAATTGGACAATGCCCTGGTGTATGACCCATTGGCTGGAAGCGTGATAATCTACGACCTTCAGCTGCATTGTCATTCACTGGAATATCATCTTCATCATAATTACGTCCACCAGGATGTGCAACATAATAGGTGCAACCGCCTAATGATCGCTCATGAATCGTATCAATTAAATCAAAGACCAATGGAGGATGTGCTTGAATTGTTGGGTGTAAGCTTGATGCTGGTGACCATGCTTTAAATCTAACAGCGGCAACATATACACCTTTTTCAGCAGTCTCTTTTAGCGGCACTCTGCGCCCATTACACGTCACAACCTGACGGATTGGATCTGTTACGCCTCTGACAAGCACTTGCAAACGCTCAACGGACGAATCAACGGCACGACTCGTACCAGTCGAACTCCCCTCTTCTCCCATTACAGGCCAAGGCTCCAGAGCAAAGCGTAATTCAATTGAAACATTACCAACATGCGCCACACCGAAGTATGGAAAACGGAAAGCAAAGAATGGCTCAAACCAGTCAATATTAAAACCATAACCTTTGGTATTTAGAACGTCTATAACTCCGCGTAAATCTTCCCAGACATAATGCGGTAACATAAATTCATCATGCAATCTTGTGCCCCAACGAATAAGATTACCCAAATATGGTGTGTCCCAAAAATGAGCAACACAGGCTCTAATCAGTAATGATTGAAGCAAATTCATTTGTGGATGCGGTGTCATTTCAAAAGCACGCATTTCAAGCAGACCTAAACGACCACGATCACTATCAGGACTATATAATTTATCAATACAGAATTCAGCTCTATGAGTGTTACCACTTAAATCAATGAGCAAATTCCTAAATAATCTATCTACAGTCCAAGGCTGAACCTGTTCCATTTTTTGAATACGATCCAATTCTTTAAATGCAATTTCAAGGTCATATAAAGAATCATGTCTGGCTTCATCAATTCTTGGAGACTGACTTGTTGGCCCAATATACATTGAAGCAAATAGATATGACAATGATGGATGATTTTGCCAAAATGAAATCATGCTTCGTAATAGATTTGGTTTTCTTAAAAATGGACTATCTTCTGGTGTGTAGGAACCCATCACAATATGATTACCACCACCGGTTCCAACACGACGGCCATCAAGCATAAACTTATCAGTCGACAAACGTGACAAACGTCCTTCTTCATAGACCGTTGTAACAATATGTTTCAACTCTTCCCAGTTTTGAGCAGGTTGAATATTAACTTCAATCACACCTGGATCTGGCGTTACGCTGAAGGTATTTGTTCTTAAATCTCTTGGAGGTGAATAACCTTCCAAAACAACTGGAATATCTAATTTTTTAGCAGTTTCTTCAATCATAGTAATTAAGTCAAGATAATGCTCAATATAAGATATCGGTGGTAAGAATAGATGTAAAACGCCACCTCTAGCTTCAGCACAGATTGCACTACGAATCAAACCATTTGGATCCTCAGCGAAAATAGGTGTCTCTTTTACATGATCTTTTCTATTTTGCGCTGCGCCAATTAACTCTTCTCTAGTAACTAACTCACCAACTTGCTCAATTGAAGTACGCTCAGGGAATATTTCATCTTGAGCCGTTAAAATAAAGGGTAATCCAGCCAAAGGCAATCTCAAACCAACAGGTGAATCACCGACTGCTAGAATTAAATGGCCAGAACTGAACAGCCAACGGTTACTTACCCATTGCTGATGTTTATATGAATAGCTAAGTGGTAAGACATAACCAACAGGGTTATTCAAAGTTTCTGTCATTAATTTTTGTAAACGTTCACGCTCCTTCTTTTCGAATAACTCTGCTTTAAGAATCTCACCTTCCATTGGAAGTTGCTTTTCTTTCCACAAATAATATGGCATATCTTCACGAGCAGGTAAGACATAATCACTTGGGATACCTAATGAAATAGATAATTCATCCATAAACTTTTTAACAGTATCAGCGTCATGTTTTAAACTTTCATCAGGATTTGCTAATAATTTCTGATCCGCCCACATAGGCTTACTATCTCTACGCCAGTGACAATTCATTGCCCAACGCGGTAAAATTTCGCCTGGGTACCATTTACCTTGGCAATATTGCAAATATGCTCCTGGCGCAAACTGTTTTGTTAAGCGCAAAAACATTTCCCGGCCTAAGCGTTTTTTATTATCACTTAAAGCACTAATATGCCATTCATCACTTTTTTTATCATCCAAAGAAACAAACGTAGGCTCTCCACCCATGGTTAAACGCACATCCCCACGATCAAGATCAGCATCAATTTTGGCTCCAATAGCCTCTATTTTTTCCCATTGATCATCATTATAAGGTTTAGTCACTCGAGCTTCTTCACGAATACGGGTAATACTCATTGCATGATCAAATTCAGTCTCACAACCCTCTAACGTACCACTAATTGGTGCCGCACTTGAAGGGTTTGGAGTACAACACAATGGAATATGACCTTCACCAGTTAACAGACCAGAGGTAGCATCCAGACCAATCCAACCAGCACCAGGAAGATAAACCTCTGTCCAAGCATGTAAATCAGTAAAATCTTGCTCTGTCCCAGAAGGGCCATCAAGACCTTTAACATCGGGTGTTAACTGAACTAGATAGCCTGAAGCAAAACGGGTAGCAAAACCCAAAGTACGTAATAGATTACAAAGCAACCATGACATGTCACGACAAGAGCCACTGCCTATTTCAAATGTTTCTTCACATCCTTGAACGCCCGGCTCCATACGCACAGTATAATCAAGGCTTTGGCTTAAGTGACGATTAAAATTGACTAAAAAATCATTCATCTCTTGTTTGTCAAGATTAGCTGTTTTTAAAAACTTTTTCATTAATGGCCCATGCTCCTTTACATCAAGGTATGGTGCCAATTCTTCCTTCAACTCATCATTGTATGTGAAAGGAAATTTCTGCGCACTCTCTTCAAGGAAAAAATCAAAAGGGTTATAAACTCGTGTTTCACTGACAATATTAACTTCCACTGAAAACTCTGTTACTTTTTCTGGAAAAATTACTTTAGCTAGCCAATTACCAAATGGATCTTGTTGCCAATTAATAAAATGCTCCTTAGGCAGGATATTCATAGAGTATGACTGGATATGTGAACGAGTATGTGGCGCTGGACGCAAACGTATAGTTTGCATGCCTAAAGATATAGGTCGCTCATATTTATAACTGGTCAAGTGGTTTAAATTGGTTAAAATACTCATATTTACCTCAAATCTGGTTTTTAAATATAACTTTGCATATGAATAGTAATATATTAATCTATAATTTTCATGTATTTGAGATATAAATTTGTATTTGGGGGAATTATTTTGAGTGAAATACTATTAATAAGCAGTGATGGACTGAGCTCTCCCTCAATTAAATTAAAGCATCAATGCCAAGGAAACTTGAAAGAAGCCTATAGCTGGGGGTTTGGTTGGTACCCAAATGATAAGCTTGCTGCAATTATAGCTAAAGATCCAGATTCAAAAAATTCTGAAGTATTAACCAATGCATTAACAGAATGGTCAAGTTTCCGTTCTTCAGTGTTTTTATCAAAGGTGAAAGAATCATCTAAAGGTTATAGCCACCATGAAACCCAACCTTTTTCGCGTAGCTTTGCTGGACGCGATTGGCTATTTTCACATAATGGCACTTTAGATAAAACAAAAATGGAAAAACTATTTACTAAACGCTCAAGGTTTTTAGAGCCTTTAGGCAAAACTGATTCCGAACTGGCTTTTTGTTTTTTAATGAGCAAAATATTAGAAAATGATTTTGGTAAATTATCTGAAATTCCAAATACGACTTTACAAGACTGGTTTTTGCAATTAGATCGCCTTGGTGGGTTTGATATTTTACTTAGCGATGGCTCGACAACAGTTTGTTATCACGGGTCCACGTCACCAGAAAGATTATTTTATTCTAGATTACAACCACCTGAGCACCCCACCTATTTTGAATCTGATAGTGCGTGGTTTGACCTAAGTGACCCAAGAGATATTCATCGGACCTATTTTATTGTTAGCTCTTCACAATTCCACTCTGGCAATTGGTATCAAATTCAGCCTAGGCAATTGTTGATTATTAGAAAAGGCACTCTTATTTGGGACAGTAGCTCTAATCAATCCCATATTGCACCTGAAGTTGAAATGTATTCTAAAAATCCAATTAAGCGTTTATTAAAGAATTTCACTTCTGTTAACCCAGGTCAGTCACAATCACACCAATCAGTCGTAAACGCTAGATCAATCACTCATACTTCAAGAGGTAAACCGCTTACTTATCGTATGTTTGAAATTTCACACACCACACATTATAGCTACGCCCAAGCAGTTGAACATAGCACCCATGTTTTTCGTTTGCAGCCAATGGAAGACCCAACACAAGAGGTCATTAGCTCAAACTTTAGTGTCTCCACCCAGGGTGAAGAGATACGTCATGAAGATGTCTTTGGTAACCAAACTATCAATTATACAATTGATACACCATATACAGAGTTAAGCATTCAATGTGTCAGCCGAGTAAAAATTTATGCGACGCCGCCAGTTAACATGTCATTGTCTTTACGTAAATCATCCATGCCATTAGTCTGGATGCCATGGCAACGCCAAATGCTTTTGCCTTATCGCCAACCAACTGAACTTCCTGAAACACAACTGCGAGAACTGACTCAATACGCCATGAGTTTTGTGGAGCGCAATGATTCTCATCCAATGAATACCTTGAAAGATATGAATTTAACAATT
>JBLIDR010000099.1:0-6755 GCA_047632655.1 Francisellaceae bacterium
ATGGCGCCATTATGGATAATTTTTTCAGCAATAGCTTTATTTTTAGCTGGGTAAATCATATTAATTCCTGTGCCCATGACAGCAATTGTTTTCCCTTTGTTCTGTAAAGTGCTGCTATGAGCTATGGCGTCAATACCGTATGCTAAGCCACTCGTTATACAATACCCATTATTAGAAAGCTCGGTCGAAAAAAACTTGGCATTTTCTTTGCCATAGATTGATGGTTTTCGCGAACCTACAACCGCTATTTGTGGTAATGAAAGACAGTCTGGGTCACCAACTAAATATAATAGTATTGGAGGGTCTGGTATGTTCCGGAGTGTTTCTGGGTAATGGAAATCATTATAGGTGATAATATGATTCATGTTTGATTGCTCTAGCCATTCAAATTCTTTTAACTTATTGAATTGGGTTAACTTCATTTCTTGAGCAAGTATATTTTGCATATTTTCATTTAGTGGGCAATATTTATGATATCTGCTAGGGTTATTAGTGAAATCGCTGAGTGAAATATTCGCGTTAAACAAATTAATGAGGAGTTTTTTCCTTAATCTAGGAATTTTAAGAAGGGTGATTAAAGCGTTTAAGTCTTCAGATTTCATTTGTACTTACATTATAGTTTTTAAATACTGCTGCTTTATCGTTTATGATTAGAGCAATTGATAATTTTTGTGTGGTTCGGTAGATAAGCGCAGTAGCTACGGGGACTCCAGGTACTTTTATTGTAGAGCCAATATCGGCGGGGTTAGGCTTGATAAGCTCTTCTGTAGCAATATAAACGATCATTCCATTTTTAACTCCATCGGTAGAGCCAATATTTAGCATCACGCTAGAATTTTCACTAGCTGTGTATTGCTCATTTAATATGTATATGACCTTGCCTTTTATTTCTTGAGAAGTATTAAAAGCAAACTCAGGTAACTGACTTGAAACATCTTTCACTGGGATGAGTCTATTGCCAGTAGATATTTCTTGAAAGTTTTTTGTTACTTTTAGAATGGCTAAATCTCCACGGTTTTTGACCCATTCAGCTTCACCGGTCGGGTTTAACATTTGCCCAATAACTATTTTTTTTTCTTTGTCTGAATAGATTGTTTTTTCAATGCTGCTGATAAGATAGGATCCTTTTTGAAACTTATCGTTAGATTTTTTTGTCATGGATGCATAAATTAGATCTGGTGTAGTGATGACGCTAGCGCCATCTGTGGAAGAAATGATGTAACCAGTAGGGATCTCGTCGTTTACAGGGAAATAGTTTTCTTCAAAGAAGTGTTTATACACTTGTACATTTATATTGGCAACTTTAGTTTCTTTAGGTTTATTTTTTTTCAATATGGTGGGCGGTGATGGACAAGAATAATTTTTTGCGCCATCGCTAATACAATCTGATTTATTTGGAATATGTTTTGAACATGAAATTAAGACCATACTAAAACAAGGTATCATTAATAGAATAGATATTTTTTTCATTTTAAAATTCTCATTATTATGGTTGGTAATTAACTAAATTTCACATTGATAATATTCAGGATTATATTTTAGACTTTATTTTATGTAAAACACGCTTAAAACATAAAATTATTTATTAAAATCACGCTTTAATAATACTGTGATTAGTATAGAATGATTATATAATTGTCTTACAGGGTTCAGGTTTGATCATGAGAGTTGAGCAAAACAGCATTATTAAAATGAATTTTAAAATAAGATTGAAAGATGGGACCATTGCTGATGAGTCTGCAAATTATGGTGAAGGTTTTGAGTTTAAACTTGGGACAGGAGTTTTTTCTGATAAGTTTGAGTCTGAGATTATCGGGCTTGAGATAGGTAGTAATAAAAAAGTAATGCTTCAACCAGAAGATGCCTTTGGTGAAAAGCATCCATCATTGATTTATCAAGTTCCTAAAGTAAAATTCCCTGATGAAATTAAACTTGAAGAAGGTGTTATTGTTGCTTTTTCACAGCCAAATGGTGAGGAAATGCCAGGGTTAATCACAGAGGTTTTCGATAACGAGGTTAGCGTTAATTTTAATCATCCGTTATCTGGTCAGGTGGTTTTAGTTGAAGCTGATATTATTGATATTTCAAATGATGGGAAGAGAAATTGAAAATTTTACTTGCTCAGCCGCGAGGCTTTTGTGCTGGTGTATCTAGAGCTATTGATGTTGTCGAGCAAGTTTTACGTATAGAAAAAGCTCCAGTTTACGTCCGCCATGAAGTCGTACATAATCGCTATGTGGTAGAGGATCTAAAAAATAAAGGAGCTATATTTATTGATGAGCTTACAGAGATCCCAGATAATTCAGTGGTTGTATTTAGTGCTCATGGGGTATCTAAACTAGTTAGGAGTGAGGCGAAACTAAAAAATTTAACTGTGTACGATGCAACATGTCCATTGGTGACTAAAGTTCATATTGAAGTTCAAAAAGCCAGCGAAAAAAATATGGAATGTATTTTGATTGGGCATAAAGGGCATCCAGA
This sequence comes from Francisellaceae bacterium, assembly GCA_047632655.1. GTDB lineage: Bacteria > Pseudomonadota > Gammaproteobacteria > Francisellales > Francisellaceae > CAJXRW01. Next base: position 2,482 of record JBLIDR010000099.1, read on the forward strand.
AGTTGTCGGTACATTGGGGCAATATCAATCTAGAAATGCGAAAATTTATCTTGTCGAATCACTAGAAGATGTTGAAACTATTCACGTTATAAATCCAGAAAATCTATATTTCACTACACAGACGACATTATCGGTGGATGAAACTAAGAGTATAGTTAGTGCGCTGAAAAAGAAATATCCTAAAATTTTAATGCCAAAAAAAGAGGATATCTGCTACGCAACTCAGAATAGACAAAATGCAGTTAAAGATTTAGCAAAGCAAGCAGATGTTGTTTTAGTTGTTGGTTCTAAAAATAGCTCTAATTCAAATCGACTAAAAGAATTATCTGAAAAACTCGGCGTCCCATCGTATTTAATTGACGGCCCTGAAGATATTATTAATACTTGGTTTGATGGAGTAGACAATGTCGGCCTTACAGCCGGGGCATCAGCGCCAGAGGAGCTTGTTGAAAAAGTTATTAGTCGCCTGAAAATCACATTAAGCTGTGATAATGTTGAGATTTTAAATGGCGTTGAAGAAAAAGTTTTTTTCCCATTGCCAAGAAAGCTGAAGCTTGAATTAAATAAGGCTGTATGATATGAGTGTTAGAGGGGTTAGAGGCGCTACGACTTGCCGGAGCAATACTAAAGAAGACATCACTATAGCGACTCAAGAACTGGTTGAAAATATTTTTACACGTAATTCTTTTGAAATTGACGATGTTTGCAGTATTATTTTTAGCGTGACATCTGATTTAGATGCAATTTTTCCTGGATGGGTTGCTCGGGTTGTTATGGGTTTGACAACGGTCCCAATTCAAGATGTTCAACAAATGAAAGTTACTACTGACTTACCTATGTGCGTGAGAATATTAATACATGTTAATACAAATATGTTTCAATCAGAGATTAACCATGTATACCTGAACGAGGCTAAGCAGTTAAGACCAGATCTAACAAATAAGGATTGATATGGAAAATAAATCAGATGAAAGCAGAAAAATTGGTATTTATCTTTTACCCAACTTATTTACTACTGCTAGTATTTTCGCAGGATTTTATGCAATTGTTGCGGCTATGAATGGTCATTTTTCAACGGCATCTGTAGCAATTTTCATTGCAGCAATAATGGATACTCTTGATGGAAGGGTTGCTAGATTGACAAATACGGAAAGCCATTTTGGAGCAGAATATGATAGTTTAGCTGATATTATATCGTTTGGAGTGGCTCCAGCGTTGATTGTTTACACTTGGGCTTTTAAGCCAATTGTGCAAATGGAACAAGTTGGATGGTTAATTGCATTTATATTCGTTGCCGCAGCGGCTTTAAGGTTGGCGAAATTTAATTCAAATATGGGTACAGGGAGTAAGCGCTATTTCTCTGGATTACCAGTTCCTGCTGCTGCATCATTTTTAGTAGCTCTGGTTTGGGTTGGAAATATTAATAAATTTCATGGTATGACGCTTTCTGTATTTGTGGGTATTGCGACCCTTTTTGTCGCTATTATGATGGTTAGTAATATCAAATTCCGTAGCTTTAAAGATTATGATGTTAAAGGTAAAGTTGGTTTCACCACTGTAGTATTTGTTGTATTGATATTTGCTTGCATTGCTATCGATCCAGCCCATGTTTTGTTTTTTGTTTTTGGGTTATATGCATTTTCTGGTCCAGTGGTTTCTATTTGGTGCAAGGTTATGGGTATTGATGGGAATGAAAAATATAAAGATGATGATGCTATAAACGATGAGAGTGCAGAGTAAGATACCCCTAGAAAATTATGATATTGATTTTATTAAAAAACAATCAAAGTAAGTGGTTATTATATTAAGTTAGTTTATATAGATCTTTAATATTTTCTGCCAAATATAGCAACCCCTTACGCAACGTATTATAATCACGAAGTTATATAATAAAAGGTGTAGTAGTTTATGAAGAATGATATGTGGCGTAATGTTATCTTTTGGGTGATTATAGCAGGTATTTTAGTTGCGTTGTTTAGTAGTTTTAATGGTAGTCATACTAGCGCTCCACAAAAAATTGATTATTCAGCATTTGTTAATAAAGTTGATAATAATCAGATATCTACTGTCGAAATTAATGGCAGAGTTTTTACTGGGAAAAGCACATCTGGTCAAAGTTTTGTCTCATATGCCCCCTGGAATGATCCGTTTGTTCTTAGTAACTTACTAAAACATAAAGTTACGGTTTCATCTAAACCACCCGAAAAGCGTAATATTTTTGTTAGTTTGTTAATAACCATGCTTCCATTCTTGCTTTTAATTGGGGTTTGGATATTTCTTATGCGCAATATGGGTGGCGGAGGCAAGGGTGGTGCTTTTTCTTTTGGGAAAAGTAAAGCTAAGTTGCTTGGTGAAGATCAAGTTACAGTTACCTTGGATGACGTTGCTGGTGTAGATGAGGCTAAGGAAGAGGTTGCTGAGATCATTGATTTTCTCAGGGGGCCAGAAAAATATGAAAAACTTGGGGCGAAAATTCCTAGGGGAGTTTTGATGGTTGGTGCTCCTGGGACTGGTAAAACGTTGCTAGCAAGGGCGATTTCAGGCGAAGCAAAAGTACCATTCTTCTCCATATCTGGTTCTGATTTTGTTGAAATGTTTGTCGGGGTAGGCGCGTCTCGTGTTAGAGATATGTTTGAACAAGCTAAAAAAAGAGCCCCTTGCATTATCTTTATAGATGAAATTGATGCTGTTGGCCGTCATCGTGGTGCTGGAATGGGTGGTGGTAATGACGAGCGTGAGCAGACTCTGAATCAAATGCTGGTAGAGATGGATGGCTTTGCTGGAAACGAAGGTGTTATTGTTATTGCCGCAACAAACAGGCCTGATGTTTTAGATCCGGCGCTTTTAAGGCCGGGTAGATTTGATAGGCAAGTAACTGTAGGGCTTCCACCTGTTAAAGGTAGGACACAAATTTTAAAAGTGCACTTGAAAAAAGTACCGGTTGCTCGTGATGTTAGACCAGATTGGATTGCGCGAGGTACTCCTGGGTTTTCAGGAGCTGAATTAGCTAACTTAGTTAATGAGGCGGCATTAATTGCAGCCAGAGAAAATAAAACTGAAGTTGGTATGGAGCAACTTGAAAAGGCTAAAGATAAAGTGTTGATGGGAACTGAGCATCGTAGCATGGCTATGAGTGAAAAAGAAAAACTCTTAACAGCATATCATGAATCTGGCCATGCAATTGTTGGTCTCCTAGTTCCAGATCACGATCCAGTCTATAAGATTAGTATTATTCCTAGAGGCAGAGCATTAGGGGTTACAATGTACCTTCCTGATGGTGACCAAGTTAGTCAAAGTAAGGAGCAGCTTGAAAGTAGGCTATCTAGTTTATTTGGTGGCAGGTTGGCCGAAGAGCTGATTTTTGGTGAGGAAAAAGTTACTACGGGCGCTTCTAATGATATTGAAGTTGCAACTAATATCGCTCGGAAAATGGTAACTAAATGGGGATTGTCTGATAAAATGGGGCCAATTTCATATGGTGAAGATGATGATCAGCCATTTCTTGGATATTCCATGGGTAAAAATTCTTCAAGTCAAGTATCTCCACAAACTGCAGCCGATATTGATGCGGAAGTTAGAGATTTAATTGATCGAAATTATACAAGAGCTAGAGATATTCTAAGTAATAATATGGACATTCTTCATTCCATGACAGAGGCTTTGGTTAAGTATGAGACTATTGACTCCGCTCAAATTGGTGATTTAATGGCGAAAGAACCTGTTAGAGAACCTGGTGATTGGACAGTTAGTTATATTGATGACATAGGTGAAAAAGATAAAAAATCACCAAAAAAGAAGAAAAAATCAAATGACGAAAATAAGCCTAAAAAAGTAAATGATGATGATTCTGATGACATTCAGCCTATTAGCTCTGACTGATATAATTCAGAATTAATTCTAACCACAAAAAAATATTCACATCTTTTTATCCTATAACCACATGCAATTTTTTTTCTCTACTAAAGTATTCTTATGTGAATAGGCGTTGTTTCGTTACTCCCTGTCTTGGATATGTAACCTGATTTCAGACACATCTGTAGCTTTGGGGTATACCTAAACTGGTCATTTTATTTAGAATACCACAACCAATTATCGACTCCTGTTTTTGACGATCACTTTGTCTGCCATACATTTTATTACCCAGTATTCGTTTGTATCGTTGGATGGTAATTCACTATAATTTCTTTTGCCATATTGGTTATATCTCTGCCAATACATTCGACCATGTTTTTTGATCATTGTTAAATGTTCGGTTCTCATTGGATGGGAGCTAT
>JBLIDR010000100.1:0-6753 GCA_047632655.1 Francisellaceae bacterium
GATGCTTTATCCAGTCAGACTAATCCAAGCTCTGGCATAGGGCTATCATTATCATCTCTCTTTACTCGAAAGCACAGTAGCATCTCACAATTGGTCAGTCAGGTTTTAGAAAAAGAAAAATTAGAAGCTATCATTAATAATCATAGCTCTACACTGTACAAGAATTTTATATGTATACTTGTGTATCTCATGCATACTGAAAGATATTAAGTCAAAGCATGGCTTGACAAAACACTAATACAATCTCTTAACGGAACGATAAAGTCTTTCTTATCAAAGGTTACAGATTTCTTGGTTTGTATCATTGCAAACAAATTAAAAAAACAAAAACTGCTGCGGCAACCCTCACTAAAATCATGATCTGCTTTAAATTATAATTCATCATCAATAGTGATGGCATGAGAATGAGTCCATTCCCACCAGTAACTGCCACTCAACCAGAAATTATCGTGATAGTAAATACAGCTAACAACCAAAAAATAAATGCTATTCCAAAAACTAGATAAATTGATTAAGACAACTTAAATTACTCTTTCTTCTATAAGCATTTTTTTTCTATGTGTTACGGTTAACCAACTTACCATAGCAATAATAATGACTAATGTCAGCAAAGCAGTTGTACCATCTCCTAAGCCAAAACCTCCGTGGCTGACAGGTTTTCCAAGTAAGTCAGCACCTGATGCACCAAACGGTCTTGTTAATATGTATGATACCCAAAAAAGAGCAATACTATTTACCTTTAATAGAAAAAGACTTAGGGGGATGATAATAATTGCAGCCCCAAAAACTAGAGTAGCATCCAAAAAGCCAAGGTGTAGACTACCAGCCACTAAATCACCAGCTGCTGTTCCAAATGCAAAAGTAAAAAAGATTACTGACCAATAAAATATCTCACGCTTTGTTGTCGTGATCGTGTGCACATCTAGGGTGCCTTCACTTTTATACCAGATGCCTAACATTGCTAATAATAAAACAAAGAATGTGACACTTGTCACAAATAACGGCACCCCAACAATATGGATAACATCAGCAAACATTGTTCCAAATACAGCAACAAGTACAATTACTGTCCAGTACATCCAGGGTAGATATCTTTTAAACTTAATTTGAATCACAATGGCGATAGCCAATAAAATAAATGCTACAACACCTGCTGCAGCACCAAAATTTCTACCAAGAAAGTCCGCGGAGGCCTCACCAGTTGTTGTTGATATAATCTTAATTACCCAAAAAAAGATTGATAGACTAGCCACTTTATTAAATAGAGTCTCTTTATTGATTTCACTTTCTTTTTGCATTTATAGTTCCTTATTTATTAATATAAAATATAGATTTAGTAATTGAACAAATCTGTTTAACTTATAACTTGATTAATGGGTTTAATCATTATTAGTCTAATTTTTGTGATGAACTGAATAAATCGAAGTATAAACATTAAAACTTAGCTGAAACTTAGTGAAAATTATATTTCAAATAAATCCCTTTCACTAAGTTTCAGCTAAGTTTTGAAATATAACCTTTATGCTAAGTTTAAATTTCAATTATATTTTATGAATGAAGAATTAATAAATCGTGTGCCAATTATTATTTTTTCTTATTGGATTATTAAAATTGCGGCCACAAGGCTTGGTGAGACTGGGGCTGATGTATTATCCAAAACAATGCAATTAGGTTATATGACTGCATCATTAATTTTTTTGGGAATATTTTTAATTCTTTTAATTAAAAAATTGAGATCAAAAACATATAGCCCAATTCTGTATTGGTTAACCTTTACAGCTACCAGTCTAGCTGGAACAGCTATTTGTGATTTCATGGATAGAACATTAGGGTTAGGGTATGCGCTTGGTTCATCGATATTACTAGTATTATTACTAACCTTAATTGTTTGGTATTTATCTGAAAGATCCTTATCTGTTAAGAAAATATATACTGATAAAACTGAAATATTTTATTGGACAGCCTTTCTTGTCTCAAACACTCTAGGTACCGCAATAGGTGATTATCTTGCAGATAGTATTGGCCTTGGATTTCTGGGCGGCGCATTATTAATTGGAGGCGTCTTAATAGTAATAGTGCTTTTACATTTTTACACTAGAGTCTCGACTATCTTATTATTTTGGGTTGCCTTTATTTTAACTAGACCATTTGGTGCAAATTTTGGTGATTTCTTAACAAAACCACTCCAGGACGGCGGTGCTAATTTAGGAACAATAGGATCATCATTATTCTTTATTTTTATTTTAATAGCGTTGCTATATAGAGAGCACAAAATTTATCACAAAAAAAAATTGTTTCATGAGAAATGATATACATAAAAACATGTATTAAACAAACAGGAGAATCAAATGAAGAAAAGAACACTACAAACTATGTTACTATCTAGTTTAGCAGTAATATGTTTCAGCGCTCAGGCTGAAAGTAATGATGCATTATTAGCAGCACAAGCTAGCATTTCAGCATATGATGCTATGAGTATTGCTCAGAAGAATACAAAAGGAACGGTATCTAAGGTAGAATTTGAGCAGCATAAAGATAAAACATATTGGGAAGTAGAACTTGTTAGTGCTGAGAAAAAAACTTATGAATTTAAAATTGATGCAACTTCAGGAAAAGTCTTAAAAAAGAAAATTGATGAGGAAGATGATGATTAATCACTTATATTTATATGAAAATTCTACTTGTTGAAGATGACCAATTAATTGGAAGTGCCATTAAACAAGCATTAACTGATTGGTCTTATATTGTAAATTGGGTTCAGAATGGTGAAGATGCAATCTTAGCCATTAAAACTGAACCTTACTCTCTTGTTCTTTTAGATATTGGTTTGCCTAAAAAAAGTGGTTTTGATGTATTAATCCAACTTAGAGAAAACCATCAAATAATGCCTATTATTATCATTACAGCTCGTGATTCAGTTGATGACAGAGTAAAAGGTTTAGATAGTGGTGCAGATGATTATCTTGTTAAGCCCTTTTCTTTGAAAGAGCTTGAAGCTCGTATAAGAGTCATGAGTAGGCGCATGAGTGGTCAGCCCATAAATATTCTTTCAGCAAAAAATATTCAATTAAATATTGAAACTAAAGGCGCTATTTTTAATGGAGAAACTATTAGTTTAACGGCAAAAGAATATTCATTATTTTATGAATTAATGAGTAAGCCTGGAACCATTAAGTCCAGAGAAGAGCTTGAAGCAAAAATTTATAGCTGGGATGAAGAAATTGCCAGTAACGCAATTGAATTTCTCATTCATGGCCTAAGAAAAAAATTACATAAAGATATCATCAAAAACATTAGAGGTCTTGGATGGCTCGTTCCAAAAATATAAAACAGATTTCATTAAAGAAGCAGATACGGAATTGGATGATTATAATTACAGTCATTTATGCCATAGGATCTACAATTGTTATCGGATTTTTATCTTATAGTGAAGCAAAAGAGCAACAAGATGATTTGTTATATGATGTTGCAAATTTAGTTAATTCAGGGGATGTTATTCTTTCAAGTCAAAAATCATATCAATTACCAAGTCATGAAGAAACAGTCATGATTCAAAACTTAGATGAAGAAAGATTGCCTTCATATTTTGATAAAATACGAACCAGTAAGAGCGGCTGGTCAAATCAAGTATTTAACCATGAGGAATGGAGAGTATATATTGTTAAATCAAAGTCATCTGTAAAGCTTAATTTCTTGGTTGCTCAACACACTGAACTGCGTAATGAAGCAGCTTGGAATAATTGTTTAGGTTTCAGTATACCTTCGTTATTATTATTGTTTTTATTGGTTGTTAGTGTGAATTTTATTATTCGGAAATATTTCAAAACCCTAGAATTATTAAGTACTGAGTTAGATAAACAGGATCCAACAGACTTAAAAGAATTGCCAGAACAAGACATCTTCATCGAGATACTCCCTTTTTTAAAAGCAATAAATTTATTAATCAGTCGTTCAAATGAATATATCAAGAAACAAAAAGATTTTATCAATAACGCCTCCCATGAATTGCGTTCACCAATTACAGCACTTTCATTGCAGATAGAGAATTTATCTAATACGAAGAATATTCAACAAAAAAATGAGAGAGAAATTGCTTTATTAATTGGGGTGACAAGATTACGTAAATTAGTTAATCAGTTATTGGATTTAGCAAGAATAAAAGATCAGCAAGATCGAGTATTGGAAAATATTTCATTTTTAGAAATCATAAAGAATACAATTTCGGATCTTTATCCATTAATTGAAGAGAAGAATATGGATGTTAAAGTAGAATCCAATGAAGCGGTATATGTCATTAATTATTCAGGTCTACTTGAACAGTTGGTTAGAAATGTTATAGAAAATGCCATCAAATACTCACCAAACAAAAATAAAATAATAATCAGCATAATTATAAGAAATGGTGACGCAATTTTTTGTGTTCAAAATTTTGGCGTTACGGTTTCTGAAAAAGACTTTGATCAAATTTTTGAACCTTTCTTTCGTTTAAACCAAGCTATTGAAGGTAGCGGTTTGGGTTTATCTATATGCCAAGAGGTCGCTAAAAAGCTCAATGGAAAAATTATTGTGAAAAATACATCTAATGATTCATTTATATTTACCTATAGTCAAAAAATTATTTCAACAAGTATTTAAACTTCTAGAGCCTTACTTTAATTCAACAATAGGCTATCACTTCTGACTCATGAAGAAAATATTTTATTAACTAACTTAATCCACCACTCAGAAAAAACTCTTAGATGACAATATTTTTCATTGGCTAAGTTTCAGCTAAGTCTTTAACTGTATTATTTACATAGTAATTAAATTTTATTAAAAATATACGTACTACAAAACATTAAAAGATAATAACGGGTTCCTTATGAACAATAATATTAACCAAAATAATAATGACAGACTTTGGATGGATTTATTTATCATTACTATTTTAACAGCCATATATTTTATTATATTTTTAGGTTGTAGAAACTTAAGCATCCCTGATGAAGGTCGCTACCCAGAAATTGCTAGAGAAATGCTAACATCAGGTAATTGGGTTACACCCACTATTAATGGCGTACCATTTCTAGATAAGCCAATCATGTATTATTGGATTGAGGCTTTAAGTCTAAAAGTATTTGGTATCAATGCTTGGGGAGCACGTATGCCTATGGCCACATTTGGATTTATTGGTGTAATACTTTCATATGTTTTTGCTAGAAAGTTTTATAACCGAAAAGTCGGACTTTTAACTGCTGCAATTTTAGCTTGCAGTCCACTTTATTTCTTATCTGCGCATTATGCAAATCTTGATTTAGAGGTAGCAAATTTTTTATGGGTATCGGCTTTGTTAATGTTACTAGGAATACAGTACCCTTATCCGTCCAATAAACGTAGATATTTTCTATATGGTGCATATATTTTTGGTGCTTTAGCCTTCTTAACCAAAGGGCTTATGGGATTTGCATTTCCAGCTATGGCAATAGGAATTTGGATTCTTTTATTGAATCGCTGGAAAATTTTAAAAGAAATGTACCTTTTTTCTGGCGCCGTTCTGTTTGTTATTATTATTACGCCTTGGTTATTACTAGCACAATCACAAAACCCACAATTTCTATATTATTTTTTTTATTACCAGCAAGTTCTACGCTTTATCGGTAATAATTTTCATGTCAGCAAAATAATGGGGCCATGGTTTTATTTTTTGATTATGCTCATCGGAATGCTGCCATGGAGCATTTACTTTATTGCTAAATTCAAAAAAGGGGCTGACTTACTGTGGAAAAATAGATTTAAAGATACTGTAAGCTTATTTATGCTTATTTGGTCACTCTCGATATTTATATTTTTTAGCATTCCTCATACCAAACTAGCAGGATATATCCTGCCTATATTACCTACTTTAGCAATATTAATGGCAAAATCTATTGAATCCATGTCAAAAAGTGGAATCACAAAAGCCTTTATAATTACGCATTCCATAGGTAATAGCGTGTTAATTATTGCTGGACTCGCCTTATTCATTTTCCCTGCCGCACAACATAAAATTCCCATGTGGACTATTTACCCTACCTTCATTCCTACAGGAATTATTATTATCATTGGCGCGATACTTTCTATCCATTACCTAAGAGCTAATAAGCTGTTATCCTCTATGGCTGTTACTGTCATCGCCATGATGTGTTTTAACATAGGTGTTGTGCTATCAACCCCTATTTTTGATACTAAAGGCTCAGAGGATTTGACCAGTCAGGTGCTACCGTTGATGCAGAAAAATACTAAAATTATCAGCTATGAAAACTATAAAGAAGATATCCCTTTCTTATTACAGCGCAAAGTATACATCGTAAGTGACTGGGATAATTCTAGCATTTTAAAATATGACAATTGGAAGCGAGAATTTTATTTTGGTATTACCCAATACCAGCAATCCCATGATGGCGCTTGGCCACAATGGTATATCAATAAACAAAAATTCCTAGAAATGTGGAAGAATAACTCATCTGTTTTTGTCTTTACCAGTCAAGCATATTTTGACCAACTTAAAAAAATACTCGTACCAGAACCTAAAATTATCGCACATAAAAAAGGCTATGTGGTTTTCACCAAAAGCAAGATAAACTAAAGAGATCTACTACATTGGCTCATGTTATATATTTGGGCCTAAATCTCCACTTTGGTACAATTTATAGTCAAAACACTGGTATCTGTACACATAAATATGTTTATGCGCATGCTTGACGCCTAAATGTTCGCATTGGTTAGTCGATGCAA
>JBLIDR010000101.1:0-6733 GCA_047632655.1 Francisellaceae bacterium
TTTATCCCTAATTCTTTTTTCTTCATTATGTACAGTAATAATGACTGATATATGAGGCAATTTATCATTGTTATACTGTTCAGTGAGGGGCTTAGATGGAGGCGTTTTATGTATAGCCAACAGGATTAGAGGATAGATAAAATAGCTGAACAGTGAAAAAAAAACTAAAATCCAGAAGGTGATTATTAGCATGCCCTTATTCTTATAATTTAAAGTGATAAGGTAACTGCCGCTGAAATTAATTACAACATAAAAACAATGTATGTGAGCTAAATTTGAACTGTATGAATCGCTAATTATGGATTGAATCACATCATTCAACTTCGGATGTGATATATACTGATTAGTAGAGGTTATGTTGAGTGAACAATAGGAAAGTAAAATAGCTAAGCAATCTGAAATGAAAAATAAACTAGCTCATGATTCTAATAAGGGTAGTGACCAGGATACAGTGAATGTGCTTCATCTGCGTTCATCTGGTGCTATGTTAGGTGCTGAGCAGGTGGTTTTTGAGTTGTCTAAAGTGTCGCCACGCTTTGGTGTACGTTCTATTGTGGGTATACCTTTGTTAGAAGAAGAGCCTTTGCCAGCTTTTGTCAATGCATTAAGTAGCGCAGGATTAGAGTTTAAAATATTCAGGTATAGTAGTCGGTTTAGTTTTGGTTTAATTAAAGCTATTAGGCGATTTTTACGAGAAAATAATATCAATATTATTCATAGCCACGGCTATCAGGAAGATTTTTATGATTATTTTTCTAGCCCTTCCAAGTCATTAATCGCGACTAATCATTTGTGGAAGCGAACGACTCTTAAGCTTAAATTCTATGCCTGGATTGATGCTAATATCCTTAGAAAATTCTCGCGGGTTGTTGCCGTATCTAACGAAATAAAAAATGAGATGTTAGTTTCTGGTGTATCATTAAGTAAGCTGTCAGTCATTTCTAATGGAATTGATACTTCGAAATTCACTAAAGAAAAAGTTCTAAAGCGTGATGGTTTCAATATTAGATCTAGCTTGTCTATCCCGAAAGAAGCGTTCTTATTTGGAATGGTGAGTAGTTTAACTGTTGAAAAAGGACATAGGTACGCCATTGAAGCATTTGAATTGTTCCTGGAAAAGTCAAGCAACCATGATTCTTATTTGATTATTACTGGTGATGGAAATCAAAAGAAAGCATTAATTGAGTTGGTTCAATCAAAAAAATTAAATAATAAAGTTATTTTTCTGGGATCACGCTCTGATATACCAAGTATTCTCGCTCAGTTAGATGTTTTTGTGATTTCATCGTTGATAGAGGGGTTGCCTATCGCTTTGCTAGAAGCAATGGCGTCATCTCTTCCTGTTATTGCAACAAAAGTGGGTGATATTTCTAAAGTTGTTATTGAGCAAAAAACTGGATTCTTAACTGCTCCCGAAAATGTGAAGGAAATAGCTGACGTGATGTTGACATATGTTAATTCGGTAAGCCTTAGGGAGTTAACAGGAAACAATGCTTGCCAGCTAATTCGTGATGAGTTTTCATCACTAAATATGACAAAAAATTATTGTGATTTATATAAAGAAATGCTGGCATGACAATGAAGTGATATGTAAATAAGTTAACCTTGGCTTAGTTGTGTTTAGGGCGTGTTTTACCGCATTTGCGTCAATAGCCAGTAAATTTCACTCGGGTAAAAAAGAGGGTGGACTGTGCCATATTCAGCCCTCAGTTGCAGCTGCTGTTAAATTAGTTAAAAAGGCGATACTAGCGATTTTATGGCTACAATATTAGCTATAACTTTATCTGTTTTAAGTTGAGCTATCGCTAAAAGTTAAAAATGACCTCACAAAGCCATTAGCTTAATCTAAATGGCTATCGAAGGTCAAAACTCATACCTTGAAAACTGAGTATAAAGGTTATGTTCTATCTAGAGCATTGAGTTTTCCTGTGCAAAGTTATGAAATTGAAAATGTCTATTTTGAATTGCTACTAAACAAGCGCTAGGTAAAGGTCTGAACTATTACAAAAACAGAATCAATAGTAAGCAACTTCATATTAAGGCGCTTGAGCTACTTAAGGCTAATAGTGATTTAGGTTAATTTGAAAAAGGCGCGGATGGTATACTTGTCTTTTGGTATTATCTGGATGGTGGGCTACAATCAAATAATGATTATGAAAGTAAATTAATGACAATTCCCTCAATAATGCAGGGTGTACCAATCGCATCCTTAATGACAGTTTCGATAGAGTGTTTATCTAATTGTTGTCCTAAAGAAGAACTAATTTTATCTGATGATTTAATAGCAACTTTTCTGAACTCAATAAAAATAAGCTATCGTTTTAAGAGTACATTATGAATTATAGTCGTCTTAAGCAGTCACTATCTAAAGCCATAGTGCCTACCTTTTCAAAATTACCTTATCGGTATTGGCCAAGAGCGATAAAAGGGAATTTCATACCTATTTTTATGCTTCATCGTTTCGAAAGTAAAGAATGCGGGATACGTGGACACGCTATAGAAGTTGTTGAAAATTGCTTTGAATTTTTAAGAAAAAATAAATTCGATATCGTTTCAATTGAAGAAGCCGTCCGCATAAAGGAACAAGGTCTTCAATTAGAACGTCCAACAGTTTCTTTTAGTATTGATGATGGATATTGGGATCAGTTTGAAATAGGTGCTGATATTTTCCAAAAATATGATTGCCCTACAACATATTTTATTACCACAGCCATGATAGGTGGGGATGACTGGTTGTGGGATGCCAAAATTGGCTATCTGCTAGAAGAAGCTGTAAATAACAATACGCTGTCCGCAGTTTTGAGTTATTTCAATGTTCCCTGTTCAGACCTGGAGCAGATACAGGAATCAATTGTTGTAAAATTAAAATTTTCCTCAAATGAACAAATAGATAACAAAATTCTTCAGGTTTCGAAGATCTTGGATATTGAAATACCTCAAAAAGTACCGAGTAGTTATAGTTACATGTCATGGGATAATATCATCAACCTCAATAAACAAGGTATGAAGGTTGGCCCTCATTCGCAATATCATAATGTGCTAACTAAATTGCAGGCGGGCTATATGAAAGAAGAAATAGAAGGATCATGGGAAGATCTTAAAACAAAAATTGAATCACCAACGCCCGTATTTTGTTACCCTATTGGCAAAAGTAGTGATTTTGGTGAGCGTGAAATGAGAGCGGTCAAGGAGTCAGGTATGAATGCTGCGGTTACTGCAATGCCTGGCGCGATGCATTTGAAGGATGGTATGGAAGTCTATAGCATACCAAGGTATTCATTCCCCCAAACTCTTTTAGATTTCAAACAATATTCATCGTGGATTGAAGAGTATAAGGCCCATTTCCGCAGTAGATTTTGATCAGATATGAACTGGAAAGAATTTAAACTAATAGTTAGAGCTGACCTTTTTCGCTATGGAAGAGGGTACGGGGGGAAACCATTTTTTATCGCATATTTTAAAGATATTGGTTATAGGTATACTTTTTGGTGGAGGTTTGCTGAATTTGCTAGCAGTAAATTTTATCTACGCTTAAGCATCTACCCAGTAGTTAAATTTGCACATAGGAGAATGAGTCATAAATATGGAATTTCGATTCCAATCGGTACTGAGATTGGAGCGGGCTTTTATATAGGTCATTTTGGTAATATTGTAGTTAGTGGCGATGCAAAAATTGGGAAAAATTGTAATATTTCTCAAGGAGTTACCATTGGACAAGCAAATAGAGGCAGGTTTAAAGGGGTTCCAACCATCGGAGATAGAGTCTATATGGCCGCTGGTTCCAAGATTGTTGGGAAAATTATTGTTGGTGATGATTGCTTAATAGCCGCTAATACATTAGTGAGTAGGAGTGTTGATGAATATTCGGTATGTTTAGGTGTTCCGGCAGATATAGTCTCTAATGAAGGGAGTCGAGGCTATGTGGATTTCATATCTTGAGGCAGGATAAAACAACCCATGAAAAAAGTGCTTTTAATTAGTTACCATTTTTATCCAGACACTTCAATTGGAGCAAGAAGGCCCACTGAATTTGTAAAAAGTTTACATGGTGCGGGTTATAGCATTGATGTTCTTACTTTAAATAGAGAGCTATCTAATTCGGTTGATTTTGTTGATAGATTTTATTCAATTAATGAATATCCAGACCC
This sequence comes from Francisellaceae bacterium, assembly GCA_047632655.1. Taxonomy (GTDB): domain Bacteria; phylum Pseudomonadota; class Gammaproteobacteria; order Francisellales; family Francisellaceae; genus CAJXRW01. The sequence goes on from JBLIDR010000101.1 coordinate 4,149, forward strand.
AATCAATTTAGTATCAAAAGCTATAAAAAAAATTAGTAAAGTATTTAAAAAAAATAAGCAAGAAGGCATTCTGAAAGTAAAAAAAACTTTTAATCAATTATCGAAAGCGGAAAAAGAAGTCTGGCAAACGATGCCGGAGTCATTTTTTTTAAAAGCTAGACGATATATTCTGTCATTTCAGGCTTCACTTTCGGCAAAAAAAATCTGGATATTACTGGGTATAATTAAATTAGTTTGTATAAGGCTAAAAAGAAAACGATATAACATTGTTATAACGAGTAGCCCTCCTATAGCAGTAAATGTCCTGGGTTTAGTGGCGCAAAGACTGTTTAAAGCTAAATGGATTTTAGATCTACGCGATCCAGTTATTCAATGGGAAGATATATATCCAGAATGTATAAGTGCAGGAAGGGTTAAGTTAGAAGAACGGTTTGAAGGGCTTTATTTGGGGCGCTCAGATTTGATTCTGGTTACTACTCCGAGCTATAAGTCTGAATTAGATAGCAAGTGCATTCTTAAAGATTTTAATAAGGAAATCGTCTTACTGCTCAATGGATACGATAGCCAGATTAAAAATAAAAACATAGATATTAAAAGAAAAAGTGATGTCCTTAATATTATTTATGCGGGATCGCTATATATGAACCGTGATCCATTCCCTTTTTTACTGGCAATTAAAAACTTGATTATTAAAGATATTAGAAAGATCTCGGTAAATTTTTTCGGGAGTTGTAGTAGCTGGAAAGGAATCGATATGAAAAAGTGGCTTGAATTGAATGAAATAAGTTCTTATGTGACGATACACGGAACAGTGGATAGTGATTTGTTAGACGAGATATATCAAGATGCTGATATCCTTTTGGTATTTGCACAAGGACAGCCAAAGCAAATACCAGCTAAAGTTTTTGAATATTTACCCTACAGTGCCCCAATATTGTGTGTTTCTGAAAAAGACGCTGACACTACAAAGTTGCTTAGTGGCATCGTGTCGGCCTATGTAGTGGAGTCAGATGAAAAGAAAATTCAAAAAATTATTTTATCTATACAGAAAAAGGAACTATCTGAAAATAATATTGATGAAATAAAGTTTTTTTCCAGAGTGAGTCAAAATAAACTCCTTATAAAAGAGTGTGATCGGTTTAGTCGTGTCAACTAAGGTTTTTTTTCATAATCCAATTGATAAAAAAGGTGTACCTTTTGTTATTTTGATTGTATTTCTGTTTTTTGAATACCTTAGGATTCAAGATGCTATGCTTCCATTTTTGGCCCCTTTAAAAATACCAATGTTTTTATTAATTGGTTTGTTTTTTGTCCTCTGTAAAAAATTTAATTTACTAAAAAAAGACCTGTTTTTTAAATGTATTGTGGTGCTTATTCTCGAAATGGCAATATGGATTCCATTTGCAGTGAATGGCCACTTTGCATATGGCACCACATTAACTATGTTTATGACGATGATAAGTATGTTTGCGATGATTGTTATAATTGATGATGAAAACAAGCTCATCTCAGTGATTAATTACTGGGTTATTATTAATTTTATTTTGGCTCTTTGGGTTATCACGCATGGAGGTAAGGGCCCTGGGGGGTTTGTAGCTGATGAAAATGATGTCTGTGTCGTTTTAGTTACTGCTTTCCCACTTGCTTTCTGTCTAGCACGTAATAAGAGCCGAAGTAAGTTGATAAAAGCATTTTATTATATTATTTGTTTTTCTATTGCTGTTGCGGTGGTCTTCACTTCATCACGAGGTGGATTTCTAGGCTTTGTTGCGATGGTGTTAATGATGCTTTGGTACAGTCAGAAGAAATGGCGAAACATATTCTTGATGATTACTCTGATCGGTGTACTAATACCTGCCGTGATAAGTTTTTTACCCGAGGGTTATGTTGATGATATGGAGTCTATTTCTGATACTGAGGACAATACAAGAAATTTACGGCTTCTCCATTGGACAACAGCTTGGGAAATACTTAAAGATAACCCCGTTTTTGGTATAGGTCCAGGAAACTATCCGTGGAGGTCGCATGAGTATTTCCATAAAAGTTATTACTATGACCCTAATGCACGGAATAGATCAGCTAGGCAGTCACATTCATTATATTTTACATTGATACCTGAACTCGGTTCTGTAGGAATTATTTTATTTTTCCTCATATTTACAGTATTAATAGCAAGGTTAAAGTCGAACAATGGGTCTTATGAACAGCTCCAACCTTTGAAATTTTCGTTAATTGCTGCTTTAGCAGGGATTTTTATTTCTGGTGCATTTATTTCTATTTTATATTACCCAATTCTTTGGCATTTCCTCGGATTATCTTTATGTACTTTAAATACCGAAGGAGGTCAAAGTGAAGCGCAAGCTACTAATGCTATTCCCAGGGCCTAAGTATAATCTTGAAAATGCCTTTAAAGAACGTTGTGTTCAATTATCTACTAATTATGAAGGAGTAATCATTACGTCTTCCGAACGAGCTTCGAGAGCAGCATTTGGAAATTTTGATATAATATGTGTTTCAGATCGAAACTTAAAATCATGGCGTTCTACGTTAAAGTTTCTATATTTTATGGTGTTTTTTCAATTGAG
>JBLIDR010000102.1:0-6692 GCA_047632655.1 Francisellaceae bacterium
ATTTTTCCACCAAATATAGATAATACGGGATATTTTCCATCGTTATCTTCGACCTCAAACATGTACTCACGTGTCACCTTTGATGGGTCTACTGAATCATCATCAAACAAAGGTCGAACTCCAGCCCAATCCCAAAGGATGGTTGATTTATCAATGGGTTTCTTAAAATACTCTGAAATCAATTCACATAAATAATCAACTTCTTCATCAGAAATTTTAACTGAGCGTGGATCACCTTTATAATTAACATCGGTTGTACCAATAACTGTAAATTCGTTTTGTTCGGTATCAGTAAAACCATAAGGCAAGGCAAAAACGATTCGATTGTCCTTGTTTTGTAAAATATAAGCATGCGTCCCCTCATAAAGCTTTGGCACGACAAAATGGCTACCTTTGATTAGTTTCACATGACTTTTTGAATCAGTTTCTAAAGTTTCATGAATAACTTCAGCTACCCAAGGACCTGCTGCGTTAACAATTGCTTTACACTTAATTTTAACTTGACCAGATTCATTTTCTAAAACAGCATGCCAGCCATCATTTGTTCTAACTGCTGAAACACATTTAGTATTAACTAAAATTTTCGCTCCCTTCTCTTGAGCTTGAATTGCATTTAAGACAACCATTCTAGCATCATCAATACGGCAGTCTGAATAGGTAAATCCGACTTTATATTGATCTTGTAAGGGCTGACCTTCTGCACTATTTTTAAGTGATATTTTCTTGGATTTTTTCAAACTTTTTAACTTCGCTAAATGATCATATAGAAACATTCCTATGCGAATCATCCACGCAGGTCGCAAATGTTTTGCATGGGGCAAGACAAAGGTGAGTGGTTGGATAATATGAGGAGCCTTAGCAAGCAGCACTTCTCGCTCTTTTAATGCTTCGCGGACAAGTTTAAATTCATATTGTTCAAGATATCTCAAACCACCATGGACTAGCTTACTACTAGCAGAAGAAGTCGCACTGGCTAAATCATTAGCTTCACATAATATTGTTTCAAGGCCACGACCTTGGGCATCAAGAGCAATCCCAGTACCGTTGATACCACCACCAATGACTAATAAATCTGTTTCTAGCTCTGACATTTACACCTCGATAATATAACCAAACTATTATTTGAAGATAATTATACATAATATGAATTAAAATTGAGAATTTTATTTTTGAATGAATAAAGAAAGTCTCACCCTCAATTTTCTTTAGGGCCGATATGATGGAAGCACTACTTTCAATTATTTTAGTGGAAAAGCACATTTACTTTTTAACATTGCCCTAGTGATCAAAGAGAAATCTATATTGTTAAATTTAATATTTTCATTATATATGAATTTTTTATTTAGGAATATTTGATTATTTGTTGCTAGATAAGCCATATTAAGAATAGTTTGTTGATATTGATCATCTATGTTTCCTAGACCTCCTATGCTGCTAAATATCAAGGGAGCATGTGATGGCTTATATTCGTATAAATTTAATATTAAATTACGCGGAACAAGCAATAATTCTCGTGTGTAAAACACATGCAAAGCATTAAGTATTTCTATTTTATCATCATAAAAATTAAAATATATTTGGTAGTCTCCTCCAAGATCATTGGCAATTTTATGCATCTGCATATATATTAAAGAAATCTTCTGTTTATCTAAAACCCATTGGGCTGAATCAATATCTTTTGGATTTTTCAATGCTCGTTTAAAAGATTCACCATTAACTCTACTAGAATATATATCTGACATTAAAGTTGTGTCTAAGTCAATATTAAGATTCCTACTAATTTTTATTATAGAACTAAAAAATGATCCTGAATTTAATTTTTGCGTAGCGTAATCATCCGCACCTTTTGACTGTCTATTTGACCCTATAAAAATCCTATGATGATTATAGTTAGGAATTAGCACCTTTAATTCAGACAGCAATAAAGCGTTATGCTCTATTATATTAACCTCTCTTTTATTGGGCAGAACACATCCATCCGCATCTAGTGATAAAACCAAACCTTTATTTTGTAACTTTTTCTTTTTAATAATGATGCTCGCCATAGTCAGCTCTAAATGTCATAGAGCCCATATTTTACACATAGTGCTTCAAGTCTTCAAGTCTGCAAATCAGGTTGACGGCAGAATATATTTTTTCGTTACTCCCTTTTGATACAGTTTTATGAGTCTGATTAGCCCTTAGTTTTTGGAATAGATATCTTCTCTACTCATAATTAATACTGTTAATTAAATGACCTACTCATATTTTTATTGAGCAAAATTCTATACGATTTTAGAATACAAAAGGTAATTTCTAGAGGTAAGAACAAAGAATTAGAAAATTAATCTCCGCTATGCTTAATAGCTGCGTTAATGTAACTTGTAAACAGCGGATGGCCATATCGAGGTGTTGAAGTAAATTCAGGATGAAATTGACAAGCCAAAAACCAAGGATGATTTTCAATCTCAACAATTTCAACCAATTTGTCATCACAAGACTTACCAGAAACCTTTAAGCCAGAATCTTGTAATTGATCCAGGTAGTTATTATTAAATTCAAAACGGTGGCGATGCCTTTCAGCAATACTAGCTGAACCATATATTATATTCGCTAATGACCCAGAAACTAAATTACAACCCTGCTCTCCAAGCCTCATAGTTCCACCTAAGTTAGAATCTTGAGAACGCACCTCAAGAGAACCATCAGATGCTTGCCATTCAGTTATAAGCCCAATAACGGGATTCAATGTGCTTTGATCAAACTCAGTGCTGTTAGCATCAGTTATACCTAATACATTACGCGCATACTCGACAACACTAAGCTGCATACCTAAACAAATACCTAAAAATGGAATGCCATTTTCACGTGCATATTGAATAGCTTTGATTTTACCTTCAGTGCCTCTATTACCAAAACCACCCGGAACTAAAATAGCATCCACATTATGTAAAGCACTTAAATCTCCAGACTCAAGTTCTTCTGCTTCCAAAAATTTAATTTCAATTTTGGTTTGAGTATGAATCCCAGCATGCAATAAAGACTCATTCAATGACTTATATGCTTCAGTTAACGCAACATATTTCCCGACCATAGCAACGGTAACAGTACGCTTAGCATTTTTTCTAAGGTAATTAACCTTATCCCAATCTTTTAGATCAGCAGATCTAACCGCTAAATTAAGTTGACTCACGACACAAATATCTAAACCTTGATCATGATAGTATCGTGGTATTTCATAAATACTGTCAGCATCAATAGCTGAAAAAACATTTTTAAAGGGAACATTAGTAAATAAAGAAATTTTTCTTTTTTCATTTTCAGATATTTCTTTTTCACAACGACAAACTAAAATATCAGGCTGTATTCCAATACTTCTAAGCTCTTTAACAGAATGTTGCGTTGGTTTTGTTTTCATTTCTCCAGCCGCTTTTATATATGGAATAAGAGTTAAATGTAGATACATTGCCCTAGCATGACCTAACTCATAACCTAATTGTCGCACAGCTTCCAAAAACGGTAATGACTCAATATCACCAACTGTTCCACCAATTTCAATGATAGCCACATCGACATCACCAGCACCTTGGATAATTTTTTCTTTGATCATATCAGTGATGTGCGGGATAACTTGAATTGTATCACCCAAATAATCTCCTTTACGTTCTTTATTAATCACATCTTGATAAATTCTACCTGTCGTGAAATTATTATTTTGAGTCATTTTTGTATTAATAAAACGCTCATAATGACCAAGATCAAGATCTGTTTCTGCGCCATCATTGGTGACATAAACTTCACCATGTTGAAACGGACTCATAGTACCTGGGTCTAGATTAATATAAGGATCTAACTTCATAATGGTAACCTTAACACCTCGGCACTCTAACAGTGTCGCAAGAGACGCTCCAGTAATACCTTTACCTAATGAAGAAACAACGCCACCAGTGACGAAGATAAAACGAGTATGATTATTCATAAATGATCCAAATTACACACAAAACACCCTTTAAAACACCGTTGTCTTAAATAAGCTTTTATATAAGTAGATTTATGATACAGAATCGTAACAAAATATTTGAATTTAAGCTAGAAATACAAGCTCCAAACTTATAACTCTATACATGGTTTTGCTTTAATTTTTCTATAAACTTCAGCAATATCAACTAAAAAATTTTCTTTGGAATGATTAGTAATATTAATATGCCCTATTTTCCTATTCTCGCGAACTTCTTTGTTATATGATTTGACACAAACATTAGAGGATTCAAACATATTTTGGCTAGCATCTTCGCCAATTAAGTTGATCATCATCACGTGCTTAGTTTTCATATTAACAGATCCAAGATCTTGGCCAGAAATTGCACGCAGATGATTATTAAATTGAGATGTATCAGCACCATCAATCGTCCAATGACCTGAATTATGAACTCTAGGCGCTGTTTCATTGACATAAATATCATCGCCAATAACAAATAACTCAACGGCCATAGTGCCAATATAATTAAAATTGTCTAGCAGCTTTCTAGCCACTAATTTAGCTTTTCTAACAATTTCTACATTTGGGTGAGGCAGAACATAGGTTTCACGTAAAATACCATTTCGATGCTCATTTCGGCCTAAATCATAAAATAGAATATCACCATTCTTGCCCCTTGTAGCAACCTGAGAGACTTCATAATCAAAATTGACAAATTTTTCTGCAATTAAATATTCAGAACCTATTTCTGACCAAGCCAATTCAATATCATTGAGCTGTTTAAGTACAAATTGCCCCTTGCCATCATAACCAAACCTTCTCGTTTTAAGAACAAAGGGAAAGCCTAATTTGTCTGCTGCAATTTTTAAATCAGCCAAAGAAGAAACTGCCAAAAATTCATTGGTCGGTATCTCAAGGTTATTAAAAAGTTGTTTCTCATTTAACCGATCCTGTGAAACAGCCAATGCCTCAATAGAGGGATATACCGGCAAAACTTGTTCAACTGCTTTCAAAAGCATTACTGGTATATTTTCAATTTCAAAGGTAACGCAATCAAAATCTTTAAGATTTTGCAGCCATAAATCAATTTCTTTTTGCTCGCAGGAGCCATCTTTATTAATGTTAGGCAATGGAAAACTTGTTGTATTTAAACCTAACTCACTTGATTCATCATGCATCATCTCTGCAAGTTGACCATTTCCCAGTATTGCGATATTTTTAAGCATCTAAATCACCTATTAATTCAATCAATTGATCTTCATTTTTTATTTCAACGCCCAGCTTCTTGGCTTTATCTAGCTTTGAACCTGATTTCTCACCAGCAAACAATATATGAGTCTTTTTAGAGATACTTCCCGTTACTTTACCGCCTAATAATTCAAGCTTCTCTTTGATAAACTCGCGGTCATATTTTTCAAAAGTTCCGGTAATAACCATGGTTTTACCTAATAAGACTTCATCTATTAATAAGTTTTTATTTAAATTTCTAAACCTAAAATCAATTTGGTTAATACTAGATATTATTTTTTGATTTTGCTCCTCTTGGGCAAAATTTAAAATATTAGTTGCCGTAACCTCTCCGACATCACGCAAATTAACTAATTCTTCTTTGCTAAGAGCAAAAATTTCTTCAAAACTTGGATAGTACTTAGCTAAAGATTTAGCAAGAACTTCTCCAACATCCCTAATACCAACACCTAACAACACTCGGTAAAAATCTGTATCTTTACTCTTTTCAATGGCTTGAATAACATTGTTAGCAGATTTTTCTGCCATTCTTTCTAAACATTCTAAATCATTTAGCTTTAAAGTATAAATATCTGCGGGGAACTTAATCTTTTCTTCCGCTACAAGTAGCTCAATCAACTTGTCCCCCAAACCATCTATATCTAACGCTTTTTTTGATACAAAATATTTTAGCCGTTCTTTTCGTTGTGCCTGACATTGCCAACCGCCAGTACAGCGATAAGCTGCCTCACCATCGGCTCTCATGATTTCAGAATCACAAACTGGACATTCAGAAGGCATAATAATTGCAGAAGTATCATCATGACGCTCAGCAAGAATGACACTAACCACTTCAGGAATAACATCACCAGCCCTACGAATTAATACTGTATCACCTTCTCTAATGTCTTTACGTACAATTTCATCCATATTATGCAACGTTGCATTTGAAACAATTACACCACCAACTTTTACAGGTGTGATCCGTGCTACGGGTGTTACTGCTCCAGTACGGCCTATTTGAAAATCAACTTTTTCAATGATTGATGGAACTTCTTCAGCTGGAAATTTATGCGCAAGCGCCCATCTTGGTGCTCTTGAGATATATCCAAGTTTTTCTTGGTGTTGTATATTATTAACCTTATAGACTAGACCGTCAATTTCATAAGGTAGACCAGATCTTTCAAGTAACATCTTATTATAGTAACCATTACAACCCTCCGCTCCTTGAACAACCTCTCTATCTTGAGAAACAGTCAATCCCCAATCACTAAATAATTGCATAATTTCATCATGTGTTTCTGGAAGTTCAAAGTCACTACTATAGCTACCGAGCGAATAAGCAAACATACTTAAAGGACGCTTGGCCGCAATTCTAGAGTCTAATTGCCTTAAGCTTCCTGCTGCAGCATTTCTAGGATTCGCAAATTCATTTTGATCATTCTCTAGCGCCCAAGAGTTGAGTTTTAGGAAATCAGCTTTATTAATAACTACTTCGCCTCGAATC
>JBLIDR010000103.1:0-6691 GCA_047632655.1 Francisellaceae bacterium
GCAATAAACTAAACCGAAAGTGTCCGGTAGCGAGAGAATGCAGGCAACTTGTTTATCAAGTTTATTGGGCAACCAAGTATCATCATCATCAAGAAAAGCAATAAGTTCACCATTCGCTGCTGCTAAACCGGTATTACGTGCGGCAGATACATGACGATTAGCAGTATGACTAATTACTATTAAGCGGCTATCTTTTAAACTTAATTCTTTTAGAAGTGCAACTGTCTCGTCTGTCGAACAATCATCTACAACTATACATTCAATATTTTTGTACATTTGGGCCAAAACACTTTTAGCTGCACGTTCAACAAGACGCTTGCGGTTATATGTGGGGATGATAACTGAAACTAAAGGATTTTCTATATTCACCAAATCAACTCTTATATAAAAACCACGTGATTTATAGCAATAAAGGCACTATTTTTTTCAGGGTCACTCTCATATGACTACTAGCATTCAATATTTGCAACCAACTCTGAATTATAGCCAACTGGTCATCAGTAAATTCATTAATAAATTTAAAAGGGGAATCATTGCTTAACTCATTTTTTACCAACTTTACAATATCAACATCAAGTTTACCTGGTGTATCAATTGAAACAACATTAAAATTTGCTCGTAATGCGAAATAAGTAATATTCTGTGTGGTAAATGCATTTATATGCATTGGAGGAAAAATTCCATGTGCAAGCAATCTAGTTGAGTTCCAGCTCAAGGCAGTATTATCAAAGCCAAGTAAATTAGGAGTATGGAAATAGTGCACACCTGATGGTTTGAGCAAATCATTAACAGCGACCATAAACTTATAAGGATCCGACAAATGCTCAATAAGCTCAAAGTGTATAACCAAGTCAAACTCACAATTGTTATATTCAGAGAACTTTTCAACTGGCATTGCTATCAACTTAAGATCGGCATCTACACTTTTTTCGACAGAACTCTTATCAATATCGACACCTTGTAGCTCACAATTTTCTAATAGTCCATTTTGAGCTAATCCAAGTTTTAATTCAGCAAGAAATACACCTGAGCTACAACCTACCTCAAGAACTTTAATCGTTTTTTTGGATTCACTACTCTCATATAAGTCTTTTATAATCTCAATAACATCAAGAGTTCTATCTGATATAATAGTGTTATTACTGAATGACCTATCCCTATAAACTTCGCCAAGCATCTGATTGCACTTACAATTATTATAATAATATTCGAGAGCATCTAAATTTGGGCATGGATTTACAAAAACTGAAGCGCATCTATTGCACTTTACTATACCGTATGTTTCATGAAAATTATCAATTTCAGAATTATTATTGCTACCACAAACTGGACAGTCTCTATTATCAAAATTACTCCCAAATTTAGAGAAAACCTCTAATGCATCATTAACCCTTTGCTTATATATATTTTTTGCATCATCTAATGATCTATTGGAGCTAGTAAAATTTATGTATTTAATTTTTTTCATATATTTATTTTTATAAACCTTTTTAATAAAAAATAGCTAAAAATATACTGCAAAAAAATTTAAGTAATAGAACTAATGGCATATAGAAACCGATACCTTATGATATAAAATAAAATATCATTCACATAAGTATGCCTCAACCTTAAGCAGATCATTTGGCACATCAACAGCAATAGATGTGGCTTTTGTCTCTGTCATTTTAAGCTTATAACCTAGGTCAACAAATCTCAGTAATTCAACATCTTCAAACTTTTCATTTATAGTTTTTTGATGGGCTGAAAAAACTTCAAGAGCCTCAGCGGTATAGCCATAAACAGGTACTTGCATCTTATAAACAGCAGCAAGCTTACTTTTTGAATAAGGTACTGGTAACCTTGACATATACATAAGCTCATCATCTTGATTAACAATGACTTTAATTATTGAATCACTGTTAATTTCACTTTGATCACAAATGATTTTATAAAGATTATATGCAATATATTTATTACCATGTATTTTATATTGAGTTATAATTTGGTCAATAACAATAGAGTCTATTACAGGCTCATCTCCCTGAACATTAATATATAAATCATAGCCTTTATACTCCTGCTTTTTAGCAACCTCAGCCAAACGATCTGTGCCAGTTAGACAATCATCAGATGTCATTACAACGCTTAAACCTTCAGATTTACAATAGTCAACAATTTTTTGATTTTCAGTAGCAACCACTAAGTCTGTCAATGCTGAAGACTTTGCGGCTTGAGAATATGTTCTTTTAATCATAGGAATACCATTAATTTCAATCAATGGTTTACCCGGGAACCTTGTAGAATGGTATCTTGCTGGGATTATACATAGAACTTTTATATTATTACCAAGCACTCCAACCTCCATCCACATTCATTACTTCACCCGTGACGTAATCTGATAAATTTGATGCTAAAAATATACAAGCATTTGCTATCTCTTCACTTTCGCCCCAACGTCGCATCGGCGTTCTATCTAAAGTAAATTCATAGAGCTTCTTTTGTTTCATAAAATTTTCAAAATATGATGTTTTACAAAAACCTGGAGCTACGGCATTGATTTGAATATTACTTTCAGCGAACTCAACTGCAAGTGACTTTGTCAACCCGATTATTGCCGCTTTTGAAGTTACGTAACTAGATAATTCAGGAAGACCTAATGTTCCCGCAACGGAGGACATATTTATTATTTTTCCTTGCTTATGCTCAAGCATATGAGGAAGTACCGCTTGACACAATAGGAACATACTTCCAGCATTTACGTTAAAGACATTTTTAAATTCATCAAAAGTTGTCTCTAAAAAATTTTTCCGAAAACGTATTCCCGCATTATTCACAAGAACATCAATACGTCCGAATTTTTCAATCACTTGAATAATAAAATCGTTTACTGTATCTGGATCAGTAACATCACCACGATAGTTGAGTATTTTATCATTGGAAATACTTAACTCTTTATTTAATGAATCAACATCGTCCTTACTTCGCGTGATCAGTGCTAATTTGGCACCATGATCATAAAATTCTTCGGCCATTGTTCGACCAAAGCCTTTACCCGCACCAGTGATGATACATACTTTATCTTTTAGTAATGTCGACACGAAATTTAGTCCTTAATAACCAGTTCAAAAGCTTTCTTAATTTGTTTTTTAGAAATTCCGGTATGCACCTCTGCAGCTCCTAACTCTTTGGTAAGAATAAACCGTAAGTCATTATCTTTACGTTTTTTGTCTTTATATATTAATTGCATACATAAATCGATAAGCTCTACTCTATCAAAACCATACTTTGAAGCTGAAAAGTCAATCGGTAAATTATACATTTCAAGAAGATTACGAATGGCGTCTATCACTTTACTTGATAAATTCAAATGTGATTGACTGATAGATAAAACTGCCACAATCCCAAGAGAAACACTTTCGCCATGCCGAAAGGACTCACCTTTGCTAGTTTGCGTGGCCATCTCAATAGCATGCCCTAATGTATGCCCATAATTAAGCAATAGTCTTTTCCCACCCTCTTTCACATCGTTCTTGACGTGGTCAACCTTTATTTCGATTGCTCTAGTTATACAATGTATAAGCTCCCCAGTATTTCTAACAGCCACTTTTTCTTTATTTTTAATGAGATAGTCGATGAGATTAACATCGGCAATGATTGCACATTTAATAATTTCTGCTAATCCAGAAAAATAGTCTCTTGCAGATAAAGAATCAACAAAATCAATATCCGTAAAATTAGCAATAGGATGATAATAATTACCAACAGCATTAATGGTTTGACGAAAATTAATAGCTACTTTCCCACCAATGCTACTGTCGACCATACCCATTAAAGTTGTAGGTATATGAAGTAAATACATCCCTCTATACCAAGTGCTTGCAACAAAACCGGCTAAATCACCAATAACACCACCACCTAATGCAACTAATGTAGAGTCTCGTGCAAAGTCATTGACTTCCAAAATTCCATATATTTTTAATACTTCGCTAAAAGACTTGCTAATTTTTCCACCTTTCATAACATACATATGAACAAAAAAGTCTTTTTTTTCGAATGCTTGTTGAAGCTCAAATGCATATTTATTGGCAAAAAAGTCATCCGTAACGATTAATACATTTCGATTACTGGTAGTATTTTCAAGGTAAGTAACAATATTTCCTATTAATCCCCTACCCGCACAAACCTCGTATTCATTACCAGGAATATCTATATTAATATGTTTCATGTCAGTTACCAAACGATTCAAATCCAGAATTGATAATTAGTTCAGCCATTTTATAATCATCCTCTTTATCCACTTCAAATCCCTCAAAATGACCCACAGAAAACATTAACGGATTATCTCCTATTCGATGACGCGTTCTTTCAAATAGCTCTCGCGTAAAAACATATACAGAAGAGGACTCAAAAAACACTGGTTCAAGACAAGAAAGGCTTGGAGTATCTTTTTCACGTCTATAGTTGAATGGCTTTCCTTTGAACCAAGCAAGCTTTCTTACTTCTGAGACCAAAAATGCAGAGTCATACTCACCATTTTTAACTCCTGCAATACAAGTAGAGAGAGTTTCACTCCTCAAAAATGGACTTTTAGGGTGCATGAGAACGACTATATCGGCATCAGAAACAGTCATGAAGCGTTCAATAATATCTTCAATTGATACATCATTTGCGTCTAAATCAATATCGCGCTTAACAAATTCACATTTATTTTTTTTATCAATCAAATCCAAAACATCTTCATTAGATGAGTAAATAATAACTTCATCTATATCATCAACCTGACTTGCAGCTTTAACCGTATAGTTAATCAAAGAATACCCACCAAGCCTTAAAGTATCACGCATATCCAAGCTGTTTTCTGGAAAAGAATAGCCTGACCAATAAGGTATTAAAGAAACTATTTTCATATTAATTACCCTTTCTCGTTAATAATACCTAAAAATATGGAACGCCTAGTACTTTAGACTTCATGGCGTAATTAATGTGACGACGATATATATTATCAGCTATTAATACCAGCCTTTTAGCTTTCAAAGTAAAGCATATCTTTATTTTCATCTAGCCCTACCTCGCCCTCAAATATTCTATGGTCTTTCTGTTCTAAAGGATAAGTAGGCGTATTTTATTGTGGCACAGCAGCTGTATATTTAGCAGGTCAAGCGATAACCGTACAATCATTTTAAACATAAAAAATTCAGTAAATTTCAAATGGATACTTCTCTTTAATTTACAATGAGTTCTCTTCATTTTCTCAAGGTTTCGGATTAGTCGACCTAACACAACTACTTAAATTATATAGTTTTATGGTTATATTTTTTTGAAGAGCAACCTCTCAGGTAGTAAATTTTCAACTTTGAGAGTAAAACCATTTATGAATAAAACTTAATATATTTTACATCAGGGAAATCAATCACCGAGCGCAAGACTGCAGGAAAATATGCATGTAATACCCTTTCTCGATTTATTATTTCTAAGGTATCAAACAAAAATGCCAAAAAAGGTAGACCATGAGAAATTTTTGGGTTATCTGAGCCGGCATTTATTTGATAAAAAACCTTATCATTATTCTTAACACCGCCACGATATGAGTAAGGATAATGGTAGGCATCAACACCAGCAAAAACTATTCGCTTCAATGTTTTTATATTATACAACATACGAACTAAATTAGATGCCATGGTTAAACCACGTCCACCATATTTCTTTAAATCAACATCAAACTTCAATTCAGTATTTTCTGCCATACATGAGATAAAATCCGCTCGATCATTAAAAAAATTCCAATATGTATTAACGACTCTCCCATCATTATATGTCTTAGTTGAATTACATATTAAGGCCTTAACACCAAACTGATTTATTAATTTTTTTGAAAGAACAGGCATCAACGAATTAACAGAACCTACCTGCGTTGTCATCTGAGCATCTATCTTGCTTCCTATGTAAGACTCAAGATGCTCCACATCAACACTATTTAAGATACATTTAAAATCACAGTTCTGAATCAATTCTTTTGGTGATGACTCGTATATTGAGGCTCCCTTGCCAATAATTGCAGCACTCTCTATTGGACCGACCCAGTCTAGAAAGTCAACGATATTGTCAGAACCCATTCGTTTATCGAAAATAGGAATTCCATAACAAATAAAGTATTTAACTCGATGATATTTAAAGTAAAAATACTTAATGATATTTTTCAACAATTGAATTAATGACTTCTTCATGATGCGCATTCCTCTAATAACTCGACATATATTTATCGCTAAACTCATTCATGCATGCATTAATTGATCTACCTTTTACAATCGCATTACTCGTAACATTAACAAATTCCATAATGCGCATAGATTGTTTTCCATAATCTAACTTTTCTCTATGAGCAAATTTTATTGAACGAATAATGAAAGTTCTTATTTCTTCGTAATCAGCTACATCCAAAAACTTGGCATAATTTTCTTTGATTTCATGAGAAAACAGCTCCTCTACTTCATCATGTCTTCCAGGAATACCAAACAAACCCGTTTTTACACCTAGCATTGCGGCTTCTTTTGTCACTGAACTATCTCGAGTGAAATGCAAATCCGTTTTTTCTAACACGTAGGGCAATGGTGCATAACTTACCTCAGTCCAATTCACATTATGATAGCTACCATACATTTCATTTATTTCCTTTAAAATCCTATCTCGATGCGGCTGACGTAACAATTGC
>JBLIDR010000104.1:0-6679 GCA_047632655.1 Francisellaceae bacterium
CAGTGAATTCCTTTAAAAGACTGAAATAATGAGTTCCAGTTGTGTATTTACACCTTAGTAGTAAACTACTTGGCCTATTAGGCCTTTTTTATCTGAATGCCGTAATCACCATCAATGATAGTATAACCCCCGCTAGGCTTTAATTTAGGTTGTTCCGGTGGTTTACCATAACTATTGCAAAGAGGGTTTTACAAAAATTTAACAGAAGTCCTTTATATGTTTTTGGAGATGGAAATTTTTCTTTTTCTCTATGTTTGTTTTTGTTCGGAACATTTTTAAGTTGTTGTATATCTTTATCATCAAAAGCAATTAGTAGCTTTGCCGATAATATTGTATCAATTAACGCACCATGTATTTTTATTTTAGATGTATCAATACGATGAATACTACATGCAGAATCTAAATTAATTTTTCTGCCAAACCGACTAGAAGCTTCTTTAAAAAAGCATCTACCTTGAAATGCTTCACTAAATCTCAAATCTTGACCAGTTAGTACAGACTCATGGTCTAAATTACTAATTACTATGCCATCCATGATAATTCTACGCAATAATATTGCTCTGAAACACGGCTATCCATTGGTCAACAATAATGCATGTACTTCATATTGTAAGCCTTTGCATATCGATTTTTATAGATGTTGATTAAATGAGTTAATTTCAGGCAAACTGTACTTGCTACCCAAAGGTAGCCGTATTTTTCTTGCTGCCTTAGTGCTGCCTTAGAATATAGTTAATTTTAAGCGCTATTCAAACAAGCTTGGGCATTTGCTTTACCGCGTGCTCATTTTAACCCTACGTGTTCAGTAAATTCAAAAAAATGCTCGGCGGAGCCCAACGTGCCAGTGAATATACCTTCAAAGTTTGTGGTGAGTTTGAGCCAACTTTCATCGCTGATGTGAAGTCTTGACAGTATATTTGCGGTTTTAGTATCTATAGCGCCTCGTTTGTCTTCTCTTATCACGCGACCTGTTTCATCTACAAGGGTTAAATAGTGCTTTAAGCTAAAGCTGATATCTAAGGTTTTCTCTTGATGTTCATTGCCAGTAAAAGGTAATAACGTTGTTGGTTACTCTCCCATAATGGCTGATTTGATACGCAGTTGAATGCTGGTAAAACTCTATTGCTCAGGTGTTATAGCAATGCCCGCACGGACTGGATTTAAATCTACATTAGCCATACAAGCGAGTAATGCACCTTCTTCGGGCAGGGCTTTTGATTTTAAGCGTCCTTCCCAAAAATGCCCTGTGCATTTATCTTCTTTATTGGCTTGTCGAGCAATAGGCTCGTATAATGCACGCATAAACCAACTGATATCGATTAAACGTTGTTTATAGACCTGTGCTGTTTCTTCAACCATTGTCATTTCGAATGTAGTTAATAATTGCTCTCGCTGATATTGACTGGTCAAAAGGGTGCCTTTAAACAACTTATGCCAACGGGACAGTACATCCAGCGTAGTCCAGTTGTTAACTTTTTTCACTATCAACATGGAGGACTAAATATAAGTGATTATTCATGACAGCGTGAGCACAAATATCAATAGCGAACACCTGAGATAATTGAAAAATTCGCTGTTAAATCCAATGACGGCTGTACTCATAACTGACACCGGTTTCTTTATCAACACCACATAAAAAGGCTTTTCGAACGATTTGACTGCAAATATGATAATACGGCGTATTAGATAAACTAATTTGTTGTGAACGAGGCTTGGGCATAACAATCACCACACTTAACAGGAGTAAATTAAGTGTAGTTTATTGTTGAAAAAACAAACAAATTATTATGGGTGGCTTAATTAGTGCACCAGCACAACTGCTAACTTTTTCTCACTTGACCATTTATCTGACGAACTCATTTTTGACACGTTTAAACATGAGGTATTAAAATGCTTTTGCCAACTATACAGGGTTGAAAGGTTAATGCCTTCTTGCTCTGCAAATTTTTGAACTGACAAGTCACTTGCTTTAACATACCGCACCCTGTTTATTTATAAAATTAATTGAGGCGACAACAATTCTGATACAGGTGGATAGCTATGAATTATGACGATACGCTTCAAGTTCTTTTTACCTCGCTTACAATCAACCCCAACGCTAAAATACTAATAAACAATATAGCTATCGCAGGCGACTGTAATGAAAAATCGACTGTCGAGTGAAGAATCATGTGAAAGATTGCCATTGCGCAACCAAAAGATATACCTTGATAGAGAGGTGTCTTACGCTTTACTATGGTTTTTAGTGATATAAACAAGCAAAATAACATCATTGAACCTAGTAATATAGTTACAGGCAGACCTAGTTCAACGGCAAACTGAATATAGTCGTTATGCGCGTGATCATAGAAACCAGAATAAAATTCGGGGTGATATGAAGGGAAGGACGAATAAAAACTCCCCCCCCCTGTTCCAAATATTGGATAATCAAAAATTATTTGCAAGGAATCACGTACCACCTCATCACGAGTTTCTGACTGCAAGCTGGTTTCAAGTAAGCGTTTTTTTACTTTTTCAACCCCAAAAATAGTGCCTATCAAAAATAGATCAAGAATAAAGAAACTAATAATTAATAATCGTAAATTTTTTGGTTTCTGATTGTAAAAGAAAAACGAAAATAAACTTGTTAGTAACAACGCAATAAAAAAGGCTGAATTTCCCATACGGGAACGAGTCAAAATGAGACAAATAATCATAATAATTAGACTAATCCTAATCACCATTTTAGCACTTAAAATTGTCAAAGCAATATCACGAGTTTTTTGCCTAAACGTTAAGCTTGATTTAATGAGCGCTAATTGACTAATCAACAAACCTATACCTATTGCTAGCGTTAAAGAGAGGTAATTGGCTAATTGATTTTGATACATAAATGAGCCAGTAGCTCTTTGGCTATAGGGAACATTAAAAATGGGGCTTACCATCCCTTCATTAAGATTTAACCACGCCCCATAAATCGCCTGGAATAATCCAGAAATTAACATTACTAGTGCAAATAAATAAATTCTCTTTTTATTATTGACATAACAAAAAACAAGCCAGGTAAACATAAAAAAAGCAAGTGATTTCAGGAGCATAATATGAGTTAACGATGGATCAAAAGAAAGTGTATGGGTAACGCGATTAGCCGTACTGCCTAGCCAGGGTAACATTTGAATTACCAGCCAAAGTACAGTTATAAACAGTGGTATTAAAACAGGTAAGGAGTATTTGGGGGGCAATAATTTATGTGTTTGTTGAATGGATAATAATAAGTGAAAAGTGAAAATAAAAAATACATAGAACTCGATACTAGAGCTTGCCCAAATTCGATTTGCCCCTAAAGGAATAGGGGTATAGATAATCACTATACATAGACTAAAAAATATAAAACGACTCAGCATATTAAAAAGCCAAAATAAAAAGGTAAATAGAAAAGCAAGGAATGATTTACGGGTTAACTTTTACATTTGATTCAATAAATTATTATAGGCCACCAGAAATCCCACCACCACCACCACCATTACCACCAGTATTGTTGATTAAAATTACCTGATTGTTGGTATTCGTAAGCGTATTGTTGATTGCATTATTATTTTGATCACCAACGGCTGTTGCCTGAGAGGCAATAGTTGGGTCTACGCCATTCGCTACAGCAACAGCTGTAATGGTATCGGCATTAACTCCTGCACTCAATGCCGCGTTAATTATATTGACTATCATTGAAGAATTTATACCTACCGTACTAATAGCTATTGTAATAATCCATTCAGCCGCTTCTGAATTGGGCGTTACAGTGGAGATAGCTGCAAGTACTATACTTTCTGTCATATCAGGATTTGCAATAATAGCTTCTTTAATTGCGTTTTCTAGAGTTACACAATTTTCAAAGTCGACACAACTTTCAATAGCAGTGTCGATAGAAGTTTGCACTGTAGGTGTGATCTTTGTCGCCAACGTATATGTACTAACCAATGCAGTCAGAATTGTGACTACGATAAGATTTTTTTTCATAAGTAGGTCCAGCTTTTATTTGTATAAGTTATTTTAATATTCAGTACAATCTGAACTAAATGGTAGTGTAAAAATACGTTTTATAATTCAACTTAGTTATTAAGCTAAAAGATATATTCAAGACTAAATGCTCCCACAAATATTTAACAATATGACTTTATTTGATAGTTGAGATGAGGGTAATAATCGAATAAAAATAGTAGTCTTACGTTTATTAATAGATGGAGTTCAGATAATGTTTTTCTTCTTCTGACAATAAGCATGATTTTTCAGGTCGTATTTTTTTTTTGAGTTTAATGTCGCTATTCGTAACTTGTATTAACAGCATACAAAAATTTAGGGAATATATATCGTTTTGATTGTTACTATTAGTTATTTTTTTTAATAGTTCAATATTTATAAGAGGGGATTTATCAAATATATTTATACTCGCCATTTCATAATTCATTATTATTTTATCTATAATTAATTCATTCATTAGCAATCTCCAATTGAGAATTAAAACAATAATTACAGGTTTATATAGTTAGTTACATCTTGCTATTTTTTATTGTGGTTATGATAATTTTACAAACATATAATTGCATAAATAAATAAAATTAAAATAATAATAAAATTTATTATTATTTCATTAAGTAGTCTTATTATATGCTTATGCAGATAACTCAGGGCTGAGCTAATGATCACCGCCACTTAAGTTGAGAATTCACGGCAACCTGAGAATTTTTTTGAGGTTCAAATAGCAAGCAGAAGCTAAAACCCTATATAAATCTGTATATAGAGACTACAAATAAATAACTGTAGATACTTATAAGCATCTGTAGGTTCCAACTTAATTCGAAATTTTGTCAAGAGTACTTCAACTCAAAACATCCATGAATACATAGGTACATACTTCACTAGTGATGTTGCTGGATATTAATGGATTGAGTGGGGGCAATATTCACTAATGCCACAAAAGAGACCTTTCCTAACACCCTAAATCAGCACCAAAAAGGTCTTTTCTGATACGATAGCGGACGCTCCCTAGAGATATAAATATGTATTGTTTGATTATAATTTTTGATAATTAATCGAATAACCTGACTGGCAACTCAGCCACCAAAGCCGTCAGTCACGAAGTCGCATTGGGATGACTTCAAGGTGCCTTGCTGACATTAGGGTCTAGTTTTTTCCATATATTTTTTCATGTGTTTTCAAAGCATGACTTCATGCAATATGAAGTCACCTTATACCAAAAAATAGGTTTATGCATGGTTCAGTAAAATAGTAAATTATTTCTGTTTCACTTTACTTATATTAAATAACATAGCGACTGGAGATTTTTTTATTTTATTGGTTTCATCCGCTAACTCTCTAATTGACTTAGGGATGTCTTTTAATTTTGGTATATCCAACAATTGATCTGCTGCAATGGTGGCTAATCCGTAAAAAGGCATACCCGTTGCTGCTGCTGTCACTTCAATTGTGCCAGCAACCAGCCATGAGCCTATGTCTTTTCCAGCAAACTTCCATTTTTTTGCGCTCAGTTCATTTATATTTTTTTGATGCTCGGCAAAAGCTTCGCATATATTACAAAAGATAACATCTTGACTTAAATTAAAGTCTTCAGGATTGCTAGTAACTAATTCATCGATCCCTTTACCTAATATGCTTCTAATCTCATCCATCGCTCCCTGTTGTCTGATCTCAATTAGTGAATCAACAGGTACTTTCCCTAACCATTGCATGTCCGTGTTGGCTAAATCATTTAGCCCTCTTGTTATATGAAGTCCTTCAGTATTTGATTCTGAAGTAGCTTTTTCTGCATCATAACCAAGTTTCCATGAAAGATACTTCCACGAGGTCGGTGCATCAATGATAGGTATTCCACCTAATCGCCTTGATTTGATTAGTAGCTCATTACTGGTACTCATTCTACCTATTGAAGAGCCAGCTAATAATACACCAGGTGAAGTAACCCCAAACTGTTTAAAGTCTGTGCTTTTCAGTGCTTGATTTAATTGAGATGCAACATCTCCTTTCCATTCAACATCGAATAATACTCTACTTTCATCTGCAATTTCGGATATCGCTTTATCTATTGTATCTAAAGATTGAGCAAAGCCCATTAAGTCTTCGACCGACTCGAATTCTCTACCAAATATTCTCTTATTGTGTAAAAGAGCATCTTGAATACCTAGTTTTTGATTGAAATCTCTTTCTTCCTCTTCAAGTGCAGACTTGTCAGGTAGAATAACCACTATAGGAATATCTACTTTTGTACAAGCTAGTTCTTTGTATTGTAAAATATTAAGTCCATGTTTAATCAAGTAATATGCTTGTCTTTCAGGAGGGCTAACTGCAAACACATGTTTGGTTCTTAAAAAAGGGTCAGGAAGAATTAACGTGTCGGTATAGATACCGCACTTAGAAGCAAGATTTTCTGAAGCTGTTGGAAAAAGGTCGCCACCAAATACACCTTTAATGTTCTCCCGTAAATCCTCAATATGGATATACGCAACATCACCGATATTCTTCCAAAACTCTTCAACAACATTCAGAAAACCATCGAGACCATTCGTAAATTCCTTAATTGCATCTTCACTTCTGGTTAAAGCTGATGCAGCCTGATCAGGTGTTAACCCATTTTTTTTCATTGAGTTATAAAACTGACCAAAATTTTTATCAATAAATTCAAAATACA